>CALBMD010000127.1 GCA_937896265.1 uncultured Pseudomonadota bacterium | reverse complement strand
AATTTGATAACCGACGTACTTTTCATTGAAGCTAAAATGGGTTCTGGGACGACAACTTTGGCATTAGCTGCAGCACGCAGTCTTTTTGTCAACTTCACGCGCATCTTGTCAAGATCATTGCCTTTTGGTTTTTGAATATAGTCGACAGCTCCAGCTTCTAAGCCCTCAAGCACAATATTACTTTCATGGCGGCTAATGGCACTGATAAGTACTGTTGGAACTTTATACTTTGGCAAAATTTTCTTGATGAGTTCAACGCCATTCATCTCAGGCATTTCAATATCCAAAGTCATGACATCTGGTTTATCACGCTTGATTAAACCCTCAACTTCAGATGGTAGAGCCGCTTCGCCAATGATGTCAAAAGCTGTATCTGAGCCGATAATCTGGCGAAGTATCTTGCGCATTGTTGCAGAATCATCAACAATTAACACTTTGATTTTATCATTGGTAGAGACTCGCAAGCGCCCTGAAGCAACTTCGTATATTACTTCAAAGGGAGTGTGGCGAGGTACGATACTGTTGGCCTCTATACCAGCATCTTTTAAGCCAGTGGTAACAGATATTAGCTCTTCCTCAAACCCAATAATCTTGATAGGAGCTTGTTCGCCGAGTTGATTTCTGGCGGTCCGTATAAAGTTAAGTGCATCTGAAGCGATAGTCGTTGCTCGGCTGATCGCTGTAGCACAGTATTTTCCATCAACACCGCCTACAAAAATAAATACACCGGAAGCGATTTGACCATGAAGGTTTCCTGGGAAATGCTCATTGAGTACACAAGCGTGGGTTAGTCGGTTAGGTTTATTGAGCGCAGCTATCATGATTTTGAATCCAAGAAATGAGAGGATAGATAAGGATAGCTAGTGAGCGGTACGGCATCGTTAACTCCATGGAGAATTTTAGCAATTTTATGATCAGGTGCTGGTCCTAAATCCTCTGCTAGTATTTGTACTCCTTGCCAGCTAGTTAATCGTTTCCATACCCTATCACTAGGAATTCCAAGTAGCATGATAGATGTCGGATGTGTTTGAGGTATATTACCAAGCTTCATGAAGATTGTTTTCGATTCGCCAAGCCAAATACCATGTTTCGGTAACTTTTCCAGACCCTCCAGATCAGTATGCACTGGACGCCCAGCTTGTTTGGAAAATCCTTCTGCAAATGAATGTAAAAGTTCTTTGGCGCCATCAATTATGATGACCACGGGGATTTGCGGTGGTGTCAAATTGGCAAGAAGGAAATTTATTTTAGGGACTTGGGGTAAAGAGGCGACTATTATACGCAGTTTACCGTCTGGGTTTTTAATAGAAATTGGCATAATAAGCTCACGCTCATGATGCAGGTTGATACTCAAACCTTTCTGGCTAGCAATGACAGCGGCTTTGAGCTTGGTACGTAATTCATCGGCTTGATCAACAAACTCAGCGAGAGTTGGTTTTTCTACATAGTCCATGGCACCAAGGCGCAAAGCCTCAAAAGCAAGCTCGGTTTCTTCTCTTGCAACAGCTGAGACCATGACTACCGGTGGATGCTGTGCATTGAAGTTTTGACGTAGGTAGTTGATCCCATCCATCTTGGGCATATGAATGTCAAGAGTGATAACATCAGGTTTGAGATCGCGGATCTTTTCTATTGCATCGATGCCATTTATTGCTTTACCAACGATTTCAAAGCCTTCTTCTGCTGTTAATGCTTTGGACATCAAAGCTAAAATACTAGGTGAGTCATCAACACAAACAACGCGGATTGTTTTAGTGGTTGGTTTAACAGCCAGAGGTAAAGGAATAACTTTTGCATCGAAATCGGTTCGTTTTTCAGAAACATTGGCTACTTTTGGCGAAATAATTGGATTGTTCGGCCTTGTATATGCTGAATATCCCACGGGAACGAGAGGAAGATTACAGCCGGATAAGGATTCTGAAATTCCTATGCATAGAAAACCGTGATCATAAAGGTTGTGCAGTAGTTTTTTGGTAGCAAAGATCATTTGCTCCTGAGCAAAGTAAATGAACAAATTGCGACAAAGAATGATATCAAAGAGATGGCCAAATGGCCTCTCTGTCGGGTCAAGAAGATTATGCTCAACAAAGTTAACGCGAGTGCGAAGCGAGGGTTTAGCACGCACGAATTCTGCGATATCGCCTGATCCCCTTGTCCAATGACCTTGTTGAAAAATGGTAGGGACCTTTTTTAGCTCTGAGATACTATAGACACCATTTTTAGCAATAGCGATTGATTCATGATCGATATCAGTTCCCAGGATTTCAAATGACAGGCCAGACGCGATTTGTCTTAAGTGAAAATCAAGAAACATTGCTACTGAATAAATTTCGTGTCCACGGCTAGCAGCAGCAGACCAAACTCGCAGAGTTTTATCACCTCTCTTCTTCACTGATTCACAAATTTTGCTCAAATATTGCGTTTGAATATGCTCAAGCTGCAGCATTTCTCGAAAGAAATATGTGTGATGCGTTGTCAGCAGCGAAAGAAGGGCCTTACTCTCTGCTTCGAAATCGGCATTCAGATGACTAAGGTAGGCACGAAAAGTTTTGATGCCAAGCTTTATCATTCGCGAACGAACTCGGCTCTCAACCATTGATGCCTGACGATCTCCCAGTTGAATTCCAGATGCCTTAGAAATCAGAGAGGAGATATCCTTAACAGCTTTGTTTGTAAATGCATCTTCCATATTTTCCTATACATCCCTAAAACGAGGATCATCAGCTGATGGAATCCGGCTAGAATCTCCAGAAGCTTGAGAAATAGCTATTTCTGGTTCTTCTGCTGATTTGGTAGCTGGTGGATTTTGAGTTGGAAACCTTAGAACCGTGGATTGAGTAGCTGGTTCTTTTGTCGTTGCTATCTGTTTATTTTTTTGTGCTACAGCTGCAGCTGATTGTACTGCTTTTCTTATTTTTGCTGTTGAAACAGAGGCTTTTGGAATATCAGTATGTTCTTCAACTGCTTGTTTGCTATCAGTGTCATGCTCTAGGCTGCGTTCAACACCAACGACGTTCAAGAGGTCAAAGGATAGGCCTTTGAGGCCTTCAGAACGGATGTTGAGCTCGTTCGCAGCTGAAGAGGATTGCTGAGCAATCGAAGCATTTTGTTGAGTTACTTGGTCAAGCTGTGACATAGCTTTCGTTACTTCTTGCACGCCTTGAGCTTGTTCCTGCGAGGCATGAGAAATTTCAGCAACAAGCTGATTGACACGCGTAACATTTTGTAAAATACCATCAAGCACTTGACCGCATTCTTGGGCAGTACGGGTACCTGCTTCTACTTTTTCTCTACCACTTGAAACTAGACTAGAGATTTTGTTTTTGTTATTAGAGACAATGTTTTCAACTTTTCCGACGCTAGCTTCTAGCATGGTGCTGATTTCTTTAGCAGCATTACCGCTCATTTGCGCCAAATTACCTACTTCTTCAGCTACAACAGCAAAACCTTTACCATGTTCTCCAGCTCTGGCAGCTTCAACAGAAGCATTAAAAGATAATAGCTTTGTTTGGAATACGATATCATTTATTACTTTGGTCTTGTTGCCGATCTCGCTAATCACTTTTACAATATTAGATATTTCTTGGTTAGAAACTTCCATTTCATCCATGATTTTAGCATTAGAGTTGCTTATGTCATTGATTGCTATAATCATCGAGTCAACAGTCTTTTTGCCAAGATTTGCTGCTTTTTCACTAGTATTAGATACTTCAGTAGAGCGATGAGCTACCTCCGCATTTTTGTTCACCATGTTGCTAATTTCTTCAATGGCCGCTACTGTTTCTTGCAATGCGGCAGCTTGCTCGTGCGTCGCTTCTGACAGCTGATTGCTAGCTGAAGCAATGGTGAAGGAAGTATTAGCAACCTGCACGCTATGGTTAGAAACTTTTTCTGCTAGGTTTGTCAAAGAACGTGATAAACGGTTAGAAAAAGCCAAGGCAATTAAACAAGAGAGTACAACTAGAGAAATCATAGAAATATAGAATTCAATCCGTGATGTCGTTAGTTCAGACATGACTTCTTTTGTTTGACTACCAACCATGACTCCCCAACCAATAGATTCGATAAACTTTTGGCTAGTGACCGGAGAATAACCAAGAACTTGACTTTCATTGGTCCTAACGTTATCAGCGATAGTAGAACCAGCTTGTTTTTCAAGGACTTCTTTTATACCTGTTTGTCCTAATTGAGCTAGGTTCGCTTTTAAAACAGTATCTTGAAAGTTTCGTTTAACTTCCGTGCTGCCGCCATTTTTTGACGGGTTGTAATCCACAAGGACAATACCATTTTTATCGACTAGAGTGAGTTCGGTGCTGGCAAGATCTTCTTTTTGCAATTGCTTGTAAAGGGAAACAAAATCATACTCTACCCAACGAAAGCCTGCTCGTGCTGTGATAATACCTAGAATGTTTCCCGAAGAGGACTTGACAATGGTAGTAAATCCTGTCCCATACATGTCCTTGCCATAAGGGATAGAAGCAATTTTGTCAATCTGAGCATCTTCAAAAAAAGTTCCTGAAAATCCTTTGGCTTTGTCTTCAGTAAAGGTGCCATTTATCGCTGCTTTGAACCAGGGTGTATCGGAGAAATCCATTTTAGACAAGTGCTCAATGTTGAGATCATCGTTGGTAGGTGATTTGTTGTTTGATGCGATATACTTGCCTTTTTTATCGACAAATAAGATTAAGTCATAGATATCGTAGAGAGCAGCGAAATGATTGAAGGCTTCAGTAATTTCTGCTGGCTTGCCGTTGTGTAAAACATCATTGAGTGCAAAAGCTTGAACATCGCCATAACGCTCATAAAATTGGGCTGCGATGCGCTCGCTCATACCCTGGGCGTAAAGGCTATAGGTTTTAATTTTCTCATGTTCGGCGCTGCGAACTGCTCTTTCAAAAAGGAACATAGACGCCGAACCCAAGCCAATGCAAGTAATAAATAAGATCCCGAAGATTTTTTGGCTCAAGGAAAATTGATGTTTTTTAGCTGACATGTTAAACCTTCTTTCTAAGCAGCATTAGTTTTTGTGTTGGCAGCTCGATTTATAGCTTGGATATCAACGGTATCAAGAGCTTTAGCGATATCCAAAAATAGAACGAGATTCTTATCTCGGCGGTACACTCCTTGAATAAATTCAGAGTGTCGGCTCCCACGAATTTCCGGTTTTGGCAAAATTTCATCTTCTTTCGGCGCTAGCACAGAGTTGACAGCATCCACTAAGATACCTAAAGATAAAGAGCCAAGATCACATATAATTACAGCGATTTCAGCGTTTTCTCGGGGGTTTATTTCAAGTTTTTTACGTAGATCTAATACGGAGATAACCTGGCCTCTCAAATTCATAATGCCAAGTACATGCGCTGGCGTGAAAGGAACAGGCGTCAAATCTGGAACAGCAATGACCTCACGCACTGCAAGCAGAGGAATAGCAAACTCTTCTGCCCCCAGCGAGAAACTAAGGAATCTTGATCCAGCTTCTACGGAATTATCGACATGTGAATCGCTCATAGTGTTCCCCTAACTTGCTATTTTAGCCTGTTTACCAGATATTGCTTTGTTTGTTTGGAGCAGGTCTTGTAATTCTAGAATAAGAGCAGGGCGCCCATCACCTAAGATAGTGCTGCCACTAAATCCTTTCAAATGTTGGATGTCTGTGCCCAGCTGTTTGACAACCACTTGTAGTTGCCCAACGATGTCATCAACAACAACTGCAAAATTCTGTGATGTATAGCTACTTTTTACGACAATCGCTATGGCTGTTTTGTTGCTTCGACTTGGAGATCTGCTCCGCAGAAGGTCTGTTAGTTCAAAAGCAGGTAATACTTCACCACGTAGCATGAGGACAGTACCCATTCCTGATTTATGTTGTAGGTCGCTTGGCATGACACGAAAAGTTTCTCTTACGTGTGATAAAGGCACAATGAAACGATCTTTGCTAACAGTCGTTAAAAGACCATCGATAATTGCTAGTGTCAAAGGTAAAGTAATGCGAAATGTTGATCCCTTACCAATAGTTGATTCTATATCAATATTACCGGAAAGATCACTGATGTTGGTTTTAACAACGTCCATGCCAACGCCACGACCAGAGACATCAGAAACTTCACTCTTTGTTGAAAAGCCTGGTAAAAAGATTAAATCATAGGATTGTAAATCAGTTAAATTCTGGTTGGGAGACAAAAGGCCTTTAGAGATAGCAACTTTTCTTAGTTTTTCAGGGTTAAGGCCGTTGCCATCATCAGAAACTTCGATTATTAATTTACCACTTTGGTGAAAGGCATAGAGTTTAATATTGCCAATTTCATTTTTTCCGGCTTCTAGTCTTTCTTTTGGAGTTTCTATACCGTGGTCAATAGCATTGCGAACAAGGTGAACTAAAGGATCACTTATCCCCTCTAACACAGTTTTATCCATCTCTGTTTCATCACCTAAAATTTTGACATCAATTTTCTTTCCTAGAGCATCTGATGTGTCTCGAATAATTCGTTGTAGCTTTTGAAACAAAGGCTTAATAGGAACCATGCGCATGCTCATCGACATGTCTTGCACTTCTTTTGTTACTTTACTCAACTGGCGTACAGTTCTTCGCAAAG
>CALBMD010000126.1 GCA_937896265.1 uncultured Pseudomonadota bacterium | reverse complement strand
GTTTATACGCACCCTCTTGAGCCGCCATAATATCCGCTTGCTCTCGCGCTCCCTCGGTACACTCATAGCAATCGCCGTTGATCATTTCTTTATTAAGCGCGTTACACTCTGAGCACTGATGAAATGATAGTTCGTGAGTTTCTGCAAAGTCTCTGAGCAGATCGACCAATTCGTTTTGTCCATCTAAGTTTTCTTCTAAATGCTTAGTCGCTTCTTTCTCGATAGCTTGATATATGCGTTTAATTGATTCGTCTAATTGTGATATCTTTTTCATATTGTGCCTTATTAAAATTAACACTTGCTTATTCGATTCGCTAATTATATAATCAGATTCACAGAACTTGCAATATGTTTTTTATTTATTTTAAAGGAATTATATGTATTTGAAAGGATTGGCTTTTATTGTATTAGCGCCTGGAATAGCGTTTGCTCAATATGAAGGTTACAAGGGTTATCAGGGATACCAAGGGTATCAAGGTTTACAAGCGCCCGTTATTGTAGCGCCGCAAATAGGTTCACAAAGCGCACGCGCATATGATAGGCTGCTAAATGAGCAATCGCGCAACATTCAAGTTGAAACCACTTTGACGAGAGAACGCATCATAAACGAGCGGCTTGGATCTAACGCTGATAATTATGTGGCTCGGTCTATTGTTGGATCTATTGTTGATTCGGAAATGAGGGCTGGAAATGGAAGATAAAAAAGAAATATTAAACAATGAATTTTGGGCACCTCATATCGGATGTGGCGACAAAAATCTGTTTAATCGACTAGCTACTAGATTTTACTTACAAGCATATATCGACTTCTCTTTCGGGAGCGATTTACAGCCAAGAAAAGAGGCTATAGAAAGATTAAAAACGGCTATAATAACTGAACTAGATCGGGAGCTGCTGAAATGAAAGAACGTGAATATATAGCTAAGCATGGACATGAGACTATAGGTAGTCACATAGTTATTGTAATCTTAAGGCATGAGCTAGAAATGCAAGGAAACGATCCTGAGAAAATCAAGGATTTATTGTGGTCGCGTTACTTAGCTGAGATTGAGCGGGGAGAGCTGCTGAAATGAACCAATTCCCACAAAAGCCAGTCCGTTATCATACTTGCTGCAAGGAGCAAGGGAATGAGCATTGCAAGGCTTGTAAAGCTGAGGTAGCGGAGGTTTCTGGATTATACCGATCTGTTATGCCTGAAGGCGCTAAGGTTACAGCGAGGCGCTCTGAATCAAACAAAGATGCTTTTATAGTTGAGATAGAGGTGAAGAAATGAATAGAAGGGAATTCTTAAAACTAATGGGAATTACCGCCGCTGGGATGGCTGCGCCTAAGCTGATTTTTGATATGGGGAAGAATAGTCATATTTATACGCCTCAATATGAAGCATATAAGCTCTATAAAATAGATGATCGTTTTGCTATCTACCAACCTGATGGATCTTGGTTTTTTGGCCCTGGCAAAATGAAAGTGCAGGCAGAAATGGATAGTAAAGGCGCTTTTCGCTCTATAATAGTAGCGTCAACTAGCGCTAAATATCCGCAAGGGTCTATTCTGCAATCTTTCTAGCAGTAGCCCTTACAATCCCAGCTCCACCGATAGCACCAGCAAGGATGCTGATCGCTTCTGCGTAAGGTGCTGCAACTGGGATAGTGTAAGCAATCGCGCCTACAACTGATAAAATGCTCGATATAGTTCTTAATAGTCCTTTGAACTCAAACATAAATGCTCCTATATTATCTAAACGATCCAAACCTAAAACCACAATTTACAACACCGAAAATCTTACTATTGATTCGAACCTGAGTTAGCGGATCGCCTTGAATACGCTTGCACTTTTCCGCTATTTGATAGCCCCAATTTTGTGAGTAATACCTAAAACGTCCGTCTGTATATGTTCCGTAAAATCTGAGCGTATCGACGACCTGACCATTACGAGCCACCAATTCAATGGATCTGGCTTTAACGGGGCATATATAGACGGGCTTTTCTGCTCTTGGATCTCCGTTTCCTTTATTCTCTGAATGTGTTTTGAGCAAGTGATTTGCTTTAAGGCTACAATCACCACGATGAGAAGCAAGATAAATGATACTGTCGACAAGGTTAGAATCAGGCCATCCTTTGCGTTGAGGTCTTGGGGTTTTATCATTATCCTCCCATCTTCCATTGAAACGCGGCGACCATAAGAAGAAAGCTTTTGCATCTTTATAATTCGCTTTATAAGTTTCGACATCGGAGTCCTCCGCACTAGTCCCATCAAAAGAGAATTGATACTTATTGCAACGTCTAGGCTTTTTTTCTACGCCGTGAAATTCGTTTATTTCGTTTGGCATAATATCGCCGCCTGGCAGCGGTGTGTTTACGTACTCACACGCTGGAGCTGCTACTTTGATTTTAGCGGCTAGGTTATTAAGAAATGGTAATCGCAATTTATGCTCGCAGAATGGCGATACCTGAAATTTAACGCTAGGATATTTAACCGCTAATTTCTGGATGTTTTGCGCTTTCCTTGCTGCTGTCTGAATATCGTCGGTCGTGAAATTGTGATTATCGTCCCACATTAATTGAACGCGGATTAGTGGACATCTGCCAGTATTAGCAACGCGCTCTATAAGGCTCAAGGCGTTCCCGAACGTGTCATAGAAACAGCCAAACGCAAAGCCTTCGGGCTGTTCACGTATTGCTAAATCCGCGTACTTTGCACCGCCTAAATGATCTAATCCAAATATCACTTGCTCTCCGCTCGTAATTGGCCTGGAGCCCATAAATCTTTAGCTAAGTCAACCGCTTTGTTACCTAAAGCTATTACACAAACGACGACTAACAACCATCTAAAACCCTCACGGTAAAGAGTTACGAGCGTTTTAATAGCTTCCGAGTTAGCTTTTGTTCCTTCCGCTACTTCGATTAGTAGATTGTGATCATACTGGCATGGAAATCGATGTCTATCCTCTGTTTGTCTTAATCCGTTCTCGCTCATGGTACATATTCCTTATAAAACACCTGAATTGTTATCGGACCAGTTACCACGTCGGCAAATAACCCTACACCATCGGTTGTTTCAAAATAACCTTCTTCCTGCACTGGGATTAAAAACGGAAGCCCTGCAAGTGGAGGAGCGAATCCACCATCTAGCGTAGTGCCACCCGATCCATCCTTAAGCACATAAGCACCCTGCACGCCGGTAGTTGATTGGGTTTTATATCCCATAACTCTAACTCGCTTACCAGTAACTGCCGCAATAACCGTCTGATTATTACCCACTGCTAATGTTACAGAAACGCTTTTTACAGGGCCATTGTAGATCATGCCGCCACCACTCCACCGCTTACATCTTTCATTATCTTAGTTACGTAATTTCTGGTTTCGGCTGGCATTAAAGTAAATACTTCCTCGAATGTGCCTGATTTTGTGCGTTTTAAGGCTTTGTCTAAATTACCTAAGCCCCAATTATACGCGGCTAAGCCTAAGCGTACATCGCCATCATAGCGATCTGTTAGGTAGTCTCTATAGGCTTTACCGATAGCTAGGTTTTGCTTTGCATTAAACGGATCGTATTTGCCTTGTAGCCCTAGTTTTTTATGCCACTCATCGCCAGTGCCATCTAATAATTGTAGCAGTCCTTTAGCTGTTCCATATTTGGTTTCTGGGCCAACTGCTAATCTCCTGCCTGACGACTCTGCATTTATATGCGCCAAATCAAGCGGATCTAACTCCTGCAAATCTATCCCTGAATTTGATATATTGTTGAATAGTTTCTTTGGTAATGGCATTTCTGGTACCTCCTGAGCTTGTTCGTTTGTGGCTGGTTGGGTTAGGGCTGCTTCTGGCGCTACTGCTTGCGGCTGCTTGCCTACGACGCTTTCTAATAATGCACCTAATGGTGCGCCCTGGGTTGCTTTAGACCCGACAGCTCCGGCCGCTTGAAGCGTTTTCGATAATATGCCGCGCCCCGTATTAGTTCCTGCAAGTCCTAATCCTGCACCTAACAATAACCCTGGTAAGGCTCCTGCCGCCGCGCTTCCTGCTACTGCACTACCGATTATCGTCGGAGTCGTGAGAGTTCCGCCTGATGTTCTTATGAGGCCCCTGGCTGTCTTATCTGCGCTTTCGCCCATGGCCCTAGCTGCCGCCTCATCAAGCATAGGAGCAACATCTGCATGTCTAGAATAGACTTTCATTAAGTCATCCCATAATGGTTTTTTAACGCCTGTCTCTACTACTGAATCAGCTACGGCTTTTTGTAAATCGTTATAAATAGCCCTCTGCACTTTTCTTGCTATAGCTGGTTGTAGTGTCCCGTTAGCAGTACCAGAAAACGCCATTTTGCCAATGCTTGATTTCCAAGAGTTTAAGTCTGTAAGCGAGCCACTCCAGCCGTTTTCTGGATGATAGAAGTTTTCTGTGAACTCCTTCACCGCATCTTTAACGGCTGCTTTTTCGGCTTTTGAATTAGCTATTAATTTTTGAACCGCGCTTCCCTCGTCTGATAAATTGACTTTAGGAGCCGCGCCCGCGTCCTCGGCTGTCTTTAATACCGATCCAATCTTTGATCCAACCTCATCAAGTACGGTCTTATTTTTAGCTGACAAAGTCGCTGGATCTCGCCAAAAGCCCCAACCTTCAGTTTTGCTTATATCCTCTATAGAATCTTTTAATCTTACCGATAGATTCTCCGCATCGTCGGCATCTATCAAACCTGATACCTTCATGCTGGATACATAGTTTTTAGGGTTCGCTCCAACTGATGCGCGTTCAAAAGCTTGACCTGTTTTTGTTAAAACACTAGCCGCTTTATTTGCCGCACCTATCCCTGCGCTTGTAAGTAAAGCACCTATAAGCGGAGCTGATTTTGACTCTGGAAATTCTTTTGCAGCTACTTCACTACCGACTCCGGCCAGTAAGTTAGGGATAGCGCCGCCTATAGGAGCACCAAGCGCATTAAGTCCGGCTCTTGTATAGTCTGCAAAATCGCCGGCTATGCCTGTTTCTTCTGGCGTACCAATATATTTTTTTCTCGCTTCCGTAATCGTCTGGCTAGGTGCTTGCATTGGTTGACCTGTTATAGCCTCGCCAAGCCCTGACATTCTCATAGCGTTTTTTGGATCTAATGGGTTTAAATCCGCAAGCAGACCCATGAAATTACCAGCGCCCTCGGCTAACGATGACCCCACAAATTTAGCAGATTGACCCCAAGTCGGCTTTGAAGGCGCTGTAGGCATCTCCATTTGAGCCATTTGCTCATCTGATATGAATCCACCTTGAGAAGACGGCGCAACAGTCGTGCCGCCGCTTTCTATTGCTGCCATTTCTGCATCTGATATAAATCCACCTGCCATTATTTTTCTTGCCATCCCCCTGGAACCTTAACATAAGTCTTCCCACCTACTACTTTTGTTTGTTGGACAGGTTCACCTGTCATGTAACCTTGATAAGCGTTTTTGAAATCAAATTTCTGCCACGGGTTACGCTTCTCGTTTACTACGTTCGATCCTGTTTTTGGGTCTTTAACGATAATAGGATTAGCCTCTTTATAGAGATCCCACATTGTCTGAGCCATTTCAGGATTACCGCCCGTTTTGTCCATGTAGTAATTCATAAACGCTTGATGATCTTTCGCTATCGCTAAGCCGTTTTTATAGTTGCGTAGAATAGCTAAATTCTCTTCTTTCTTGTTGCTCGGACTCATTCCAGCGGCAAAAAGTGCTTTAGATTCAAAATCAGAGAGAGCGCCGGACCCTGCAACTCGATTGATTTGAACGCTCATGTTTTTGGTCAAGTCTAGTAGCTTATCGCCCTCAACCTGGGTTTTTGCTTCTGAAGCCCACGGGAACAAGCTCGCAACCGATTCATAAGCACTTGCTAGTGGTGCGCCCGTAACCCCTGCTTTCTGTATACCTTCCTCGCCCTTCCTAATTATATCCTCTATTTGAGCAATCGATTCATCTGCTTTTGCTAGGTCTGAAGTAATTAAGGTTTTGCTGCGCTTTCTAAGCTCATCAACCGTTGATCGAGCCGAGGCTGCCGCTTGAACCGCTGGCATCCCTGACGCTACGTTTTCTTGAAAAGCTCTCTTTTCTAGCGAAGCTAAGTCCTCAACCCCAAAATCTGGGCCTGAATCGGTCAATTTTGGTGGTGGTGGTTGTGCTGATGGATTAGCTCCGAAAATCTCTTGTTTTGCCTCTAACTGCCCTAACATCTCACCCTTAGCTTTCGCCTTTGCCTGATTACCAAGCACCGACGCCATCATATCTCCAAGCGCCGCCTTCCCCTTAAGCACGTTAAACGCATCTGCATCAACACCCTCTGGAACTGCGACTGAATTAGGGCTAGCCCCAAGTTGAGGTAATACGCTGACCACTTTTGAGAGTTGATCGCTTGCGTCTTGCCGCGCGTAATTGCCGAGTAAAGCACTTAAGAAAGTTTTGCCAAATGAGCCTATGCCCTGCTCTGCTGGCGACCAATTGGTCATGTTAGGAGCCCAGCCGCCGATAGCTTGACTAGCCATACCCGAAAGACTATTACCCTGAACTTGCTTATTGAAGTTGAGCAAATCCGCTGCGCTTAGAAAATCACCTTCTGCCATTTAAGTATTTACCTCTTGAAATATTTGCCCTATAATCACCTTATGAGCTACAAAAAATCCAAAGAATACGCGGCTTGGCAACATGCTAAGAAAAGATGTTTTAACCCTAAAGATAAGTTTTTCCATAGATATGGCGGTCGCGGCATAATTATGTGCGAAAAATGGCGAAACGATTTCCTTGCTTTTTTTGAGCATGTCGGAGTTGCCCCAAGCAAAGATCATTGCCTTGATAGGATTGATAACGATGGTAATTACGAGCCTGGAAATGTCAGATGGTCCTCTCAAAAAGAGCAAGCCAATAATAGATCGGGGATTAGGTTGAAAAAACTTACTCTTAATGGAATCACAATGAACCAAAGCGACTGGAACAAGAAGCTCGGATTTTCTCACGGCGTAGTTAACAGAAGAATTAGGATTCTTGGCTGGAGCGTAGAGGATGCGCTGACGCTTCCAAAAGGGGCATGCCCTAAAGGTAGAGACTACTGCATAAAAAATCTTGGTAAGTACGCTGTTAAAAAACATAATTAATTCACTATGATATGATTTCGAAACCTCCGCCGCCTGAACTTGAACCACCACCACCGCCCGATCTTGCCTTGCTAGCGTCTATCTGCATTTTAGCGATACGCTCTGATGACTTACGATCAAGTATAGCCTGAGCTTCCTGCTTATCAAGCCCGTATTTGCTCATCAAAGTATTGAGAACCGAGTTACCAGCATTAGCCGCATCTAATTGAGATGTGAACGATTTAGTAGCCGTATCGATAAACGAATCGTAAGCGGTTTTGTTCACGGCTGCTTTATTCGCCATTAGGTTAGTCGATCCAAGTCTCGCTGCGTCTCTGGCTGCTTGATCTGCTGCTGAATATTTCTCTTCAACGCTACCGACGGTTTTACCGTAAAGATTGCTAGTATTTGGGTCGCTAACCGCTGCTGGATTATAAGATATACCCCTGTTTGCAAGCTCTTGTTTTGTTTCCTCCAAATCTCTCAAACGGTTGCGCTCGTTATATTGGGTTTCTTTCTTGTAGATAAGATCCTCTTCCTGCCCTCTCTGAGCTTCTAAATCGCCCGCTGTGAGTATCTTAGGAGCGCCGCTGTAGTCTGGCATTTGAAAATTATCGAAGATCCCGCCCAGGAACGACTCCACGTTATTCATATCAACTGGAGCTGACTGAACCGGACCGCTCGTTGTAGGTGTGCTGCTGACCATTTTTTGCAGCTTCTTAATTTCTGGATCGTTCGGCCTATTCTTTTTGAGCCATGCTAATCTGATTGCTTGTTTATTTGCGTCTGCCATTACCTTGACCCCCTAGCCCCTTCGTTATACCACACGTTTATACTGTAAATTTCTAACCCTACCGATCTACCGCTTACGGTAGATCCGCTAACCTTCATTTGAACTACCGACGCGCCATTTATGCCTACATTATACATCGGTTTTGTTATCGTTGTCCCCTGGTCTATTAACGGTTGTGCGTCGGTTTCTTGTCTACCCAAATCAGCGATAAATGACACGTTTGTTTGTGGGTATAGATCGGATTTTACGATCATTTCTACACCATCAATAGCCGTTGCGCCGTATTTATTAATCGGTAACGGGGCTGTTATCAGCTCATAATCCATAGCTTTAGTGCCACTTGGAGCAAGTTCATCATCTAAAAAATCCGTTTTCCCTTCAAGCTCAACAATAT
>CALBMD010000125.1 GCA_937896265.1 uncultured Pseudomonadota bacterium | reverse complement strand
CGCTCATAAAATCGCGCTCGAGCGTTTGGCCTAGCGGGCTTTCTAAGTGGCCGCTAGCTGCCTTTAATTGGATAAGTTGTATTTTCAGATCGTTGGAGATTTTTTTTACTTCTTGAGCAATATCTGCGCCTGGGTTTTGTAGAGAACGGTCGAGCCGATTAACTGCATGTTCAGAGTGCAAAATAATGCGTAGGATATTGTGTTTCACATCCTTCATCAGTGATTGATAATGAAAAACGTTTTCCCCCTGTAAATTGGCAGCACGTAAGAACAGGGTGCGTATTTCTTCAATACGGATATAACCAGCGACTGATTCTATGATACGAGGGTCACTGGTTCCAAGAAAATCACCTACACGTCTAAGCGAGTTGAAGAAGTGACTGAGCATACGAAAAGGAATGATAGTAAGAAGGATAACTAAGGTCATACCTAGCACCAAAAAACCCATTTCACGAGAGCCTAAATCGCTGGGGTAGCAATCATCAACAGTAATAAAGGCGCGAAAGTCAAATAAAGCCATACTGCTTTTTGAGCTGTAAAACCGATTGTAGGTCTTTAAACATGATAGAGGCAGCATTTGGTGTTTAGATACCCAATGGGCATAGGTGTCAACATAGATGCCAATATGATTCGCATCGCCTCCTTCCTCAGCTATGATTTTGCTTTCAAGGTAGCGGCCAGGTGCGGTGATTTCTAGGGCATTCATTTGCTTACCAAGATAGTAATTAGCATGAAAGGCGTTATTGTTTAGAGCGTTGTTTAAAGGAGCGCCTGTCTCTATATTGCGGAACGCAAGATCAAGCTGCTCTCGCAAGCCTTCATTTTTAAGCGTGTTACGCGTTGAGTAGAAAAAAGCGATCAGAGTGATGGCGGTTATAACAGCATAGGCGCATGCTAATGGGAGAATAGTTCTAGAATTAATGTTTAACATAAGCATTGCCTTTGAGAATCGCTATTTCATAAATTTTTATAGTATGAGGAGAGTGTTTTGTCAAACTATGGCTCTGAAGCTTTTTTGTAAAAAAAAAGATTTTTTTGTCATAAAATAACCATCTCTTCAACCCCTTTTTTGTTTGAAAAACCCAATAAAAACAGAGTATTGTAATTATGTAGTTAAAAAAATGTAATTTTTTGCCATTTTTTTGGAAATTTTTTGGTGGTTTTTCGTAGACACTGAATAGCGAAGAGAGTAGAGATTGACTGTCAGCGACTAAATGATTTTATGACAATGATAAATACATATATAGCATAAGGGCTAGAATGTCGTGAAAAAGAAGTCAGTAATTGCAATGTCTTTTGATGGCGCGGGTTCTTCTGCTTATGATCTTAATAATTGGAACGTAGAACCAGAGCACGATTTACCAAATGCTCAGCTGTTTTACAAATATGCAGCGGAGTTTCCTTGTTTGAAAGGCGAACAAGTAAGCTTGAACACAGTAAGTGCATTTAAAATGAAGTTAATGGCAGATGATGATGATGCTCATCAAACCAGCAAGGAACTTGCGATTGACTGTATTTTAGAACTATTATCGGGTGGTGACTACGAGATAACTTGGAAGGATATCTTTGATGTCTTTTCAAAGGAAGATCAAGAAGCCTTCATTCGTGTGATGGTTGCTCATTCTACACGCCACGTCTAGATGCCCTCTGTCGGCGGTATTTCTTCTGCCTTTTAAATTATTAATGTTGAGTTTCAAACCTTAAAGCGAGTTATCTTTTTACAGATAATATAAACTTATTATCTCTGCCCTATGGCGAGTCCTTATCTCCCTAGATCTCCCTGGAAATCCAGATCCTAGCTTTATGCGCATATTTTTGCATTGCAAAATCCTCTCAACTCCCTTAACGTGAAAACCAGAAGTCATTCAAAGATTTAATAAGCTGTTTCAATTGATAGGAATGTCTGAGCTATCGATCAAACCTATGCATAAAGGGAAGCGCATGAATTTGGCAAAAGCCTATTCGCTCCTAGTCGGTGTTTTGTTTTTTCCCCCTTTTTTTGCACAAGCAAAAACCCATCAAAGTATCAGTATTATTGATAACTCTCATCAAAACAGGATGTTCTCTGTCAACCAAAGCTTGGCAGTTCCACCTGCCGAGCAAGGGGCAGCTGTCGCAGAACATTATGACATCTTAGCCTTTATTCAAGAGGCTAAAAAAAAGCTTGATATTGAAATATATGAAATGCGTGATGAAAGCGTTAAAGAGGCTGTTTTTGCTGCTATGCAGCGAGGTGTAGTCGTACGTATTGTTGCAGAACCTGATCCTGTAGGTAATGGCTGTGATGCCTTTTCACAATTCAACCCTACAAATAACGCAGAGTGTCAGCAAAGTGCCCTTTTTATGAAGAAGTTTGCTGAGTTTTCTAAAAAGCATGCAGCAGGATCTAAGATTGGTTTCTTTAATAAGAATCTTTGTTGGGACGGGGGGCTAGATCGGCCCAAGTACTGTTATCAGCATGGCAAGATGCTGCTTCGTGATGATAATTTTGTTGCGCTTAGCACAGGCAACTTGAATCCATCTAACCTTTGTACTGACTCCTATCGCTTGGATAACGTTTGTAACCGAGACTATACTTTGGTGATGAAAGATCCCAAGATGGTTAAAGGGCTAAGAGAAATCTTTGAACTCGATCTGCAAGAGTCAGTTCCCTGTGATATGCCTCCCCAAAAACCTCGCCTAGGAGGTGTGCTACGTAAGGCAACTGAAGGGCATTGTGATATTGAAGGGAAAGAGGTGGATGCACTTGCCCATCGAGAAAAGATTGCGACGATTTTAGCTAAGTATGAATTAAATCATGTTACAGTAAATCCTGTCGAAGATAACCGTCTTGAAAAGTTTATCCGTAGCGCTAAAAAATCACTGAAGATTCAAGCGCAATACCTACGTCAGCCTGAATGGCAAGAAGCGATTGTTGATGCCTTATCACGAGGCGTTGCTGTGCAAACTACGTTAGCTAGCTTTTGTCACTTCAATCAGAAAAATGGGATCGGATTTATCGAGCAAAATAGCCTCAGCGGTCCTAATGGCTATTTGACTAAGTGGCTTAATCCCTTATTTCAGGGAAAAAATCCTATGCAGCTAAGAATATTTAACAAGAGCCTACCTAGCTTTGAGAAAGCTAAGATGGCTTATCAACATGCTAAGATGTTTGTTGTTGATGATGATGTTGCTTGGATTGGGTCAACAAATGGCTCTTCAACCTCTACAAATGTGAATAGAGAGTTTGGTGTGTTTATTAAAGATCCTAAAATGGTGCATCACATTAGTCTTCTTATGGACAAAGACTTTAATGCAGGTGTCAGCTTGGCGCAGCATGTTCCTTATCCAACAGCGATAGCAAATGATCGTCGCTTTTATCCTTTTGGCAGCTGCAAGGTTTTTGTGCGCAACAAAAGCGAAAGCAGTAGATGATAAAGGTTAAGACGCTGGATTATTATGACAGGGCTGCCGCATATTTGGACCGCAGCAAGGAAGATAGTTTGGGAGAAAACGCGCGGCGCTTGTTTCCCTACTATTCTTAGCATCTTCTTGCTTTCAAATTGTCAAGTTAGTTATGACTTCTATTGACACATTCTGTTAAAAGCCATTTACAACCAGCAGATTGTGTACAATGTTCTTGTGTCTTGTAATTCTGGCAAAAGGCCTGAGAAGTATTAATACAGCTCACATCGTTCCATAAACACCCCAGCTTTGCTTGACACACTTGGACACTATCTGTAGCGCAAGAAAGGCCATTACGATTCAAGCATTTGCTATCGCCCCATACGCAAGCTGAAGTCTTTTCACATACATTTGCATCAAGACCGCTACATGAAAACGTAGCAGCATTTTGGCAAATATTACCATTTAAAAAGCAGCCATTTGTTGCATTGCAGTTGGTAACATCTTTATTAGAACAAGCCACTTGAGTGGCATTCGTGCATCGGTCATTGCTCCATTGGCAACCAGATGTTGCAGCACAAAGGCTGCTGGTATTAGCACTTTCACATGATACATTTGCTGAGAGCATGCAGGTAGAGCCTGACCAGCTGCATGCAAGCTTGTCTCGGCAGGTGCTTTCTTGGGTTGCATTGCAATCGACAGCTGTTAGTTTGAGGCATAGATTTTGCTGTGTGCTCCAAATGCAGCCAACATTAGCTTGGCAGGCAGTTGATGAAGAAGCCAGGCTACAACTTAGATTAGTCATGTTTTGGCAGTATTGCCCGTTCCAAATACAGCCAAGTGACTCTGTGCATGAAGTTTCTGTTATTTTAGCGGCGCAGTTAAGAAGGGTGGCATTGATGCAAGTACTACCGTTCCAATGACAATTCGCTCTTGTGCTGCAGTCTGTGCTAGTACGGGCATCGGAGCAATCAATAGTGGATGTATTTATACAGATGGATGTCTTACTGGCAAAGCTGCAGCCAGCTGCTTCAAGGCAGTCACGCTCCTGCCAAAGAGAAGCGCATGAAACTGAATCGGTATCTAAACAGTTTATTCCGTCCCATAAGCACTCGTTGGCGCTTTGGCATGTTTTTTGGTTTGTTTTTGTGCGGCATTGAATAAGTGGCGTAATTATTTGACAGTAACCGCCAGAGGAAGTTGTTACCCATTTGAATTTTTTTTGTTCACATTGCACTTTGCTAGAGCTGCTTGTTACTAAAGAATCACAGAACCAGGTTCCATCACGGCGAAATAAAATGGCTCCTGAAACATCATTACAAACAAAATAGTCTTGAGAAGTTGGCTTGTTTCCAATTTTTGTTGTACTTACTGTCGGATCTTGCGACAGATAGTTGCAGCTTTCTTTGCTACTATTCCAGTCTCCTCCTTGATTTTGACAGTAAATTGGCATTGCTGCAATAAACTTTGATTTTGCGCTTTCAGCATCAACAGCATAGGTATTAATCGTGTGAGCTGTTATATTTTCAGAGTTCAGCGCTTGGGTAACACCCGTTTTTATATTATCGCTAAATGCCAAAAGTTGAGATATTGTTGCACCTGATTGAGATAATCCAGCCAGAATGCCTATACTCACAGCAGAAATCAGCTCGCTAAAACTATGTTCGAGTATTTTTAAATCGCTTGTAAATAAGGCAGTAATAGAGTTCTTAGCAACGTCGTTAGCAGCGATTTTTAGGGAGTCTTGAGAAATGATCTTGCTAGGCAAGCTTGAATAGGCAGCCATTGCTCCCATTGTGAGCGATGAAAGGTTACTTTTTAGCAGGATAACATCGTTTATACCTATCTTAATCAAATGGCTGATTGCCGTTATATTTATTTGATTTACTAACAGCAGAAGATCGCTTGTTGTCGTCTTAAGGCCTATTTTTTCTAACCGCAAGTTTTCTAGAGCGCTGATGCTTCCATACATCATATCATCGATGAGATAAGTTAAATCGCTGGCTTTGATTTTAGTTTTGAGAGCGTCTAAAGTAGCAGTTACAAAGTTTGCTAAAGTGGTATTTAGATCATTGATATCAATAAGATCAATTTGATCAAGAGTCTTTACAGCGCCTTGCATCATGTTAGCAACCGTATTCTGTAATTTACTTGTTGTATCAATGCCTATATCAAAAGAGCTTTCTATGGTTTTTAAGAAAATAATCGCGATTACTTTATCAATTTGTTCTTTGTTTGGATTGAGGTTAATGAGACTTCGCAGGTTGCTATAAGTGATTTGACCTATTAGCTTCGGTATATAGCGATCGTCAATAGTAGCATCTCTTAACCCTTGGATAGCTTGGTAAGTAATTATTGGGATCATCAACTCATAGTCATCTTTTGTATAACCGGCTAGTTCTAGATTAGATGTAGTACTGGCAACAACTGCTCCTATTGCCTCAGTAAGGTTATCACTGCTAAAGCCATCTTTTAAGCTGCTGATACCAGCTCGCGCTATAGTCGCTGGTATATTTTTACGCGGTGCGTCTTCTAGGTGGTCTAGTTTGTTTGCTAGCGCTGTCATCAGAGCATCTATGACAACGCTGACAATTTTTGTCTTCATGGTTATTTGAGAGATATTAGCATTGGAGGAGCTTAAGGCCTGAAGTATTTCTTTGCTAAAGACTGGCATGAAGGATGCTATATCATTTGGATCTATTTTTTCCTCTGATAGCGTTAAAGAATTGTCAGAGCTAGGTTGATGAGAGGCAAGAGCTAAGCAGTTTAAGGCTGGATTGGTGATAGCAGTCGCTTGTTCTTGAGAAAGCCCGCTGTCAACAAGCTTGTTTTTGATTTGATAGATCACTTGCTCACCTAGTGTTTTGGTAAGTTCAAGTTTCTGAGTCGAGGTTTGGCTGCTTGCTTCAGCGCTGTTACTAGACATCGGTTTCTGAGAGCAACTGATCAGGTTGGTAACTACAGCAATAAGAATGCAAAAAACGAACAGAGTTAGAGCTTTTTGCATATATAAACCTCCTACCAAGGGATCGGTAGCGGTTTATTAAAAATTAGAAAAATAGACAAAAAGCTATTGTTTTTAGCAATCTACTTTTTGGTTCTTGTCTGGCTTAATTAAGCCAGTGAAAGGCTTTGGCTTAAGGAAAACAGAGTGTTACCGAAAAGTCTTAAGGGAGAAGAGGCCTATGGGCAGTAAACGACGGTTTGGCGATAGAACGGCTACGATGCTTGAATTTCGCTGCGTACTTTTGCAGCGAGTGTCAATTGCCGTTGCTTGTATGATCAGTGCCGGCACAATTCTAGTAGCTTATTTCGACAAAATTGCTCCATATGCTTCTTTGTTCGTTGCTTTGTCAAATGCGGGCCTTATAACTACATATTTCTTAGCTCGAGACACCAAAAGAATCAGGCTCGCAAGCTGGGTGTTTTTGGCTTCTTTATTACTGATTATCTTGCGGTCCACTTATACTTATGGGGGTATTGAAGCACCGGTATTGACTATTTTAATTATGTTTCCATTCATGGGATTTGTTTTTGGAGAGAGGGGTTTAGCAGGTTTATGCCTCATTTTATCATGTAGCATAATCATTTTGTTTTACTTTCTGGAGGCTTTTGAGCTTATTCACAGCCAAGTCTTCTACAATACAAAGTTGCCTCGAGCGGTTGTTCTGGAAATTGCTTCTGTCCTTAGTTATTTGCTTGGTCAGGTTTATCATAAAGAGCAGAGAAATCATGTGCAGGCGCTTGTCGCAATGTCAAGGCTTGCCAGCTTAGGTACTCTTGCTAGTGGTATTTCTCATGAGGTTAACAACCCGCTTAGCATTATTTTGGGTAAGGTAGATCTTCTCTCTCAGAAGATTCAAAGAGGGGAGCTGGAGCCAGAGAAGATAAAGGCGGAACTTACAGATATTACAGCTAATGCTGAGCGCATTACCCATGTCGTGCGTAATTTGGAGTCTTTTGCTAGAGAAGCAGCAGCAGAAACACCCTCTCCTGCTCATTTTGATCGAATAGTCGCAGAAATTTTAGATCTGTTTCGACACAAGTTTTCTAGCCGTCATATCACCATGAAGCGTTTTCTTGATTCTGGGATAAGAGTGAACTGTCGTTCGGCAGAAATTGGGCAGATTATCATGAGTTTGGTATCAAATGCCTTTGATGCTACAGTGAACAAGCCAGCGGCTTGGGTAGAGGTAGTTACTAAGAGAGATGGGCAGTTTGTCAATTTGCAAGTGACTGACTCTGGCGGGCCGATTCCAGAGTTTATTTTAGGTAAGATGATGGATCCGTTTGTTTCTACTAAAACAAGCAAAGGTGCTACCGGCATGAGTTTGGTGTTATGCCAAGCCATTGCTGAAGAGCATGGTGGCACGCTATTTTATGACGAAGATTGCTGCCTTACCCGATTTGTACTGCGCTTGCCTATCTTCGAAGCAACTTAGTTATCTTGAGTGCGAAAGCGCCAAAGACTAGTTAGCCTTATGACACTTCAAATTTGAGTCAAATAGTGGAGCAGTTCTTGGCTCAAGGTATTGCTTTGGCGAATAAGTAAATTCGGTTTATATGCTTGCAGAATGCTTTCTTTCTGTAGTCCCCAAGTGACAGCAACAGGTTCAAAACCTGCTTCTTTAGCAGCTTCAATATCTTTGGTTTCATCACCAATATAAATAAAGCGACCTTGACCACTCCCCAAGCCGTGCTTTTTTAGGAAGGTTTTTTTAATCTGCTTCATCTTGCTACTTTTGCCAAAAAACATCGAGCGTCCAGAAATTTCTGAGAAATACTCAGCGAGATCAAATTTTTTGAGGACAAACTCAATATTGCTTTTGCTGTTGGATGACAAGATGGCCATATCTGTGACTAC
>CALBMD010000124.1 GCA_937896265.1 uncultured Pseudomonadota bacterium | reverse complement strand
TAACGTGATGTGACTGGAGTTCAGACGTGTGCTCTTCCGATCTTTCAATAAGAGGGTTTTTGACTCTACGGTAGTTACTCTCCAAGCCAACACAAGACACAGCATAATCAAAACAAGCTACATCTTCTTTTCCACCTTGTCGAAAGCGTACCTCAACATGATGAGCTTTTGGGCTCACATCACATACCATGGCCTTATGGATGGTAAAAAAATCATCTCGCGCCAGTTCACTGATCTGGCTATGAACTTCAGGGGCAATACGATGGCGATGCTGATCCCACTGCCCCCCAAAAAGCCGAAGAAACCGCTTTTTCTCAGTGTCACTAAATGACTGCCACAGTTTTTGCGTGTGCGGCCTGAAAGAATCGATAAGACTATGCCAACTTAATTTTTTACTAGCTAATCCGCGTAGCTCTTGCTTGAAACGAGCAAAAATCTCTTGCAAACCATGACAGGCCTGCCAATCAATAGCTAAAGGCTCTGAAAAACTTGCCAACCGATGCGCCAGAGGAATAGCACCATTTTTAGCCAACACCGTAATTTTGCCAGTCCAGCTATACTCTTTGAGCATAAAAAGCATATCCACCATGGAAAGGCCGCTACCGATAAGACAGATATTAGAGCGAGGGTTTAGCTGCGAAAAATCTATCTGCCAAGGGTTACGAATAAAGCGTTTCTGATTGTCATGAAGGTAGATACCTGAAGCCATAACTACTTGCTCAGCATGAAGTTTGTCGCCGTTGCTTAGAACTACTTGCCACCCTTGAGCATCTGGTACTATATCAATAGCTTCAGCCTGGTGCCGTTGGTAGCTAGCACCGCTAGCATGCCCAATCTTTGCTGCTTCTTCGAGAGTATCTCTAAGGTAAATTGCAAAATCTTTTCTAGCAATGAAACCAAGCGGGTTAGTATTACGACCAGTCGCCTGCAACCACTCTAATAAATGCTTTGGTTGATCAGGAAAAGCACTCATACCCTGGCTTGGTACATTAAGCACATGACTGTTTTTTTTCGTGCTGTATGCTACCCCCTCACCTAAGCTTGCTCCTCGCTCCACCAAATGCATCTGAATGGGCTGCTTTGCGCTTCGAAGCAAGTTGGCAAGAACAAGACAGCCGCTACAACCACCACCGATAATGACTACGTTTGTATGCTTATCCAAGGAAAATCCTTATTTGCTACCCTGAAAATCAGGAGAATTAGACTTCGATTTTAGCCACTATGAAGCTTATTTTCTAGGTATTTTGCTAAAGTGAAAAGCTTGTCTTTATGAAAGATTCTCTTTATCATCACTGCTTTGCTTCTAAGGAACAATATGACAGATCTTGAGACTATAGTACCTACTTGGCAAGAGAAGAAACTCGATTTGCACCATTTGCGCATGACTGCTGGAGGCAAACTGCTCTGTGATGGCAAGGGACAGCAAACGCTTGGCTTGCATGGTTGGCTTGATAACGCCAATACCTTTGATCATATTGCAGCTCATTTGCATCATAGACCCTTTTTTTCTATGGACTGGCTTGGCCATGGTTACTCTGAGCATTTCCATGATAGCCACTGCTATCAGATGATGGACTATGTAACCCAGATCTTTGATGCAGCGGACGCTTTAGGTTGGCATAAATTTCATATTTTAGGCCACTCCCTGGGAGCAGTGGTAGCCTTACTTGCTTGCGGCCTCTATCCTGAGCGAATTTTATCTTTTATTAGTATTGATTCTTTTGGCCCCCTCACAGCGAAGGCTGAGGATATCCCTTCTTTATGCCGAGCGCATCTGGCGGAAAAAGACGAGTACCTCGCTAAGGTTCACAAAGGCTTCACCAGTCTAGAAGAAGGAGCAAAACTTAGATCAAGACTAACAAACGTTGACTACAACTCGGCACTAACTCTGGTAAAACGCGGCCTCTCAGCTAAGCAAGTTGCAGATAATCGGCTGCATTATTTTTGGAACCACGATTTTAAACTACAGATTAAAACAGCCATACCACTCACTGAGGATCAAGTGATTAGTTTTATCAAAGAAGTCACTTGCCCCGTGCTTTTTATTGAAGCCACCCAGGGTCTAATGGTGAAATACGGCAAGCTTGTACAAAAACGACTTGCCTATCTGCATGACTTTAAGCAGGTTGTGCTTGCTGGTAGCCACCATTTACATATGGAGAATGCGCTTGAGGTCAGCCAAGCTATTAATAGCTTCTGGCATGATCTAATACAATAGACAAATCAACAACTGCACTGGGCTGCTTTTGGGTAGGTAGTTATATTGGTAAAAATAAAGAAACCAACTGCCATGAACAAGGCCTCTGCGCTGGCCTCGGCGTAGGTTTTCCAGACAGCGAAGGTTGCACAAATTCTGGAACAGCTTCGATCACGCTACCTCTTACTCCAAGGTTAGCTATTTTTAGCAAAATTTGGCGCTCCTATCAAAGAGCGCTCGCAGCAGAGAAAAAAGTAGCACTAAAAATTCGCAGATTTGAGTTTGAAAAAATAGAAGAAGAGATTGCGTGCTACAAACGAAGCGTAGATTTTGTTTTCAGCCTGATTGCTTCTTCAAATCAAAATGAAACTACTGGACAATTACCAACAAACCACCCCTTTTACGATCTTTTGACACTCTACCGGGCCTATTAGCTCTACAATGCTATTTGTCTATCTTTTCTAGTTCTTAAAAAAGAGGGTGCCGAGGGGAAAATGCCCCCGGCGCAGGGTTTTGGGGAGCGCGCAGCTAGCTAGAAACTATCTAGCTATGGTTACGATGGGAAACGCAATTGCCTGGCTAGGGTTTAGGGACATCCCCTAATCCTAAACTAAGGGAAGACGATGGATAAGAGTATAGCCAAGTTTTCTTCCAGCGTTTAGGACGCCTTCAAAATCCTGGGAAATCTCAGCGCCGGCTTTAACTGTCACCTCATCTTCGGTTGGCAAATCAAAATCATTTGCCCCATAATCCAAACCAATCAGCGCATCTTCATTTTTAGTCAGCACAGAGGTACGAATATTTTTGATGTTATCGAGATAGATCCGACACACAGCTAACCACCGAAGGTACTCTTTAGTACTAATTTCTTGGCCACCAAACCTTGTATTGTATGGCTTGTAAGTCCAACACAAAAAGCTTGGAATAGCCCCTTGCCATTGATCTTGTGCTAGACGCAAGGTACGCAAATGATTTAAGCGCTCTGTCAGAGTTTCATCAAAACCAATACACATGGTTGCCGTTGAACGCAAACCGGTTGATAAGATATCCCCCTGAGCTGTAAAGTAATCTTTCACCTTATATTTGCCTGGGCTATGCCTATCGCGAAAATTCTCATCGAGGACTTCGGCGCCTCCTCCTGGTATCCATTTTGAGCCAAAAGATTGCATCATTTGGGCGCCTTCAAGATAAGAAAGCTTATCTTTCTTGCAATAAAACATAAACTCAGCGACGGTCATTTCATAAAGCTGAATGGCTGGAAATTCTTCTTTTACCTTAGCAAAAAGCCGACCATAATCTTCCAAAGACAGTTTGGGATTAAAGCCAGCATTAAAGCCAATCATAGTGCAGCCCATCTCCACCCAATAGCGCACCTTTGCTAACAGCCCAGCTTCATCTAAAGTATAGGTTCCCTGCTCATGAGGTAACTTATAGAAAGCACAGTAGTCACAGCGAGCAACACAGATATTGGTAAAATTAACGATAGCCATCTTTAAATAAGTGGCTATTCCACCTTCATGATAGCGGTGTTTGACAATACTAGCCAAACCCTTGAGTTCCTCATCCGAAGCGTTCTCAAAGAGCCAAGCAGCTTCACTTTCGTCAACTCTCCCACCTTGCTTGATTTTATGCTCAATACCTGGAAAGAGATCCAACAGATTCCTCCTTACCTACGCCTTAAATACATAGGCATCTAAGCTTACGTGCGACTTTGGGTCATCGCTTTCTTCTCGCAGCAGGTTTTATAGTAGGGATAGAGAAAATAAGGGATCGCGCCAATCCCAGCAAATAAAAGCTGGGAGACAAAACCTAAGTTAAAAACATTGGCTCCATTGCTTAAGCCAATCAACGCAAAGAGCTCCTCAAAGGCAACATGGCCAACACCTAAACCACCTGGAGCAAGAGGAATAGCTGTAAGACAAAAACCAAGCGGCAGGACAAGCAAGAGGCCTGCGCTTATTATGTGGCCATTTAATTTTGCTGTTAGCCAAACATAAAGGGCAATTGCTGCAATTTGGTATGCAAAAGCAAGCAAGAGTGCTTTCATAAAATATTTTCGATATTGCCGATAAGTCACAAGAGAGCTATAGATTTTTACAACCAAAGGAATCTTGAAGGCAAAATGCTTGCCAAGTTTAATCACCTTAAAGTCTTCTAGGCGCGGAATAAAGATTAAGGCGCCAAAAAAAAGAAAAGTAGCAAAACCAAGCAACACAATTAGAGCAATCGGTTGCAAGATAGGAGTGCTCATGATGAGATCTCTATTGGGAACCAAAGCAACGCTGGCAATAGCTGTAAGCACAAAAAGACCCATCGCCCGATCAGCAAGAATAGATAATAGAATTGCTGTCTTCGAAGCTTCACTACCACTTTTATGCACATAGAGAGCTTTCATCACATCACCAGATACTGAACCAGGCATAAAAGATGAAAAAAATGTGCCAATCAAATGAAAGATCCATGCCTGACTGCGAGAAATAGCCACGTTAAGACCGGATAATAAACAATGCCATCTAAGAGCACAGGCAGTAATGGGCCCCAAGATCCAAAAAGAGAAGATAAGAAACAACGTTTCTGGCTCTTTAAATAAAAGGCCTAATGTTTGGAAATCAAGCTTACCTTTGGAAGCAAGCCAATAAAATAAAGCAGCAACAATAGTCACTTTAGCCGAAGTTTTAACAAACCCCATACCTAATCCTTATCTAGACACACTGAAGTATGGACAAAGGGGTAGTCTATCTTGAAATAACCTCTATGGCTATAACCAGAATAAAAGGCTGGGCTTAGCTCGCGTTCAAGTTTAAAGACAAAATAATCACTACCAATTTCGACAAGAGAAGCATCCATGTAGCCAAAAAACACACCTACCAAAGGATTAATCGCTTTGAAAATGCTTTCTTTTGCTGAAAAGATTAGAGAAAAAGAAGCCTCTATTCCCAATTTTTCTCCTAAAGTAAGCTCTAAAGGATAGCAAATATGGTCTTTTAATTTGACAGCCTGCTCCTTTGACACCAACTTCTCGGAGTCAATGCCTATACTTAAAAAATCTTCTGCTCGTGCTACTACTGCTCGCGCTAAGCCGTGGCTATGCGAGATTGAGCCCACAAAGTTAGCTGGCCATAAAGGAGCGCGGTTTTTCTCACCTAATTGACCTAGTGCTTGGATAGGAGCATTTAACGATAACAAAGCTTGCTTAGCACAGTAACGTCCGGCTAAATACTCACTTTGTCTTTTAGCTACAGCCTTATTTAAGCTCTCAGGAAGGCTAAACCCCATCTCTAAAAAGCTGGAAATAGTATTCTTATCAAATTGCAGTGTGCATTGAGCAGCCTTCGGGATATCATAGGGGTCTTTTAGGTGCTGCAACAAGGAAGCCTCGAAGAAAAAGGTGATGAATAGACATAAGCATCTAAAATCATATATTTTTATTGAAAATTAAAACCTAAATAAAATAATCTGAAAAAAAACAGAATTTTAGCTTGTAAGTAGACTAACTTTTTATCAGAAATGGCCGAAAGATATCTAGATCTGAATGTAGAAACAGGGATTTATTCAAGATGATGATTTTTTTAGAGCAAGTGAGGCATGTTGTGACAAAAAAACTTCTTGGGCTTTTCATTGCAATCGTTGCTTGCTTTTCGGCAGCTATTAGCTTGGCTGATATAGACGACGAAGACGCAGATAGCAGCTATATACCACCTTCCCTTGAGGAAAGTGAAAACGCTTCTGCTGTCAATGATAGTCAAGACACCAGCAAGAGCAAAGAAACCAAAGCTGATGATGAGGCAAGCAAAGAGCTCTTTGTCGAAGGTCCAGAAAAAATCATAACCCCCCAAGAAGCTAAGAGAACTTGCGAACGCTTAAAAGGAAAGCGCATTGGCTACTATGGCGAAGTCTTTTTCGTCACCGGGAACTGTCAACGGCAAAAAATAGACACATCATCGAATGTCTTCAGTATAGAAGCCAAAACCCGCCCTATTATCGATGTAAGTGGAGATGACATCCAAGCCCTGCCTCTACAAGAAGAAAACAAAAAGCAGCCCGTAAATGTCAAAGCTCTCTGCCAAAGGGTCAAGGGAAAGTATATCACTGTCCTAGGTGGCAATATCTATCTTGCACAATCCAATAATCTTGGAGTATGTGTAAAAAGACAGTTCCCTGATAATGCCGCCTTAGAGGCTCACCGTGGTAATCCGGAAACCTATAATCAACCTATACCGCTTTCTGAAGAAGAGTTTTTTGCCATGGCCGATGGCGATCCTATGCCGCAAGCCACCTATCAAAAGGAGTTTCAAGACCTTCTTGATGCAGATATAACAGATGTCATTCCAATTGGGGAAGCCTGCCGTGGTTTAGTCGACAAGGAGATAGTGACTTCTCTTGATAAGATCTATAAAATTCATTTTTTTAAGCCAAAAGATGGCACGAAAGCATGTGAAAAACAGTTGCTAGATGCAGAAAAAATTTCCCAGACGCATCCTTTAAAAAGGTTGCGTGAGCTTACCTCTAAGCAAGCTATTTCCATACCAGATACGCTACCACCAGAACCATCACGCAAAAAATAGCGCCTGTTATGACAGGGCTACGCATCTAAATTGCCTTGACGGCTAGAAAGCAAAGAGGTCTGGAAAAACCACGCAACTGGTTTCCAAAAAAAGCCTTCTTGGGAGAAAC
>CALBMD010000123.1 GCA_937896265.1 uncultured Pseudomonadota bacterium | reverse complement strand
TGGCTGCTGAGGCCAAGCAAGTAAGCTTGCTGCCAAGGTCGGTGCTGACCATCTTGCATCAAGACACCATCATTATGAGTAGGAAGGCAATCTATAACTACTGCTTTAGAATGCTTGTCTGTTAGTAACAAGGAAGCAAGAGCGTTGCCGTCAGCATATTGAAAAATTTGTTTTGTAAGATCATCAGGCATGCCGCTAAAGCTAGGTTTTGCAGCTGCCCAGATATTTTGAGCTAAGCTAAGAGCAATCATAACAACTACAGCGCGCATAACCTTCTCCTAAAGCCTTGGAAGCAATCTACGGCAAACAAGGGGCAGGGTCAATTTACTTTGTTACTTGACGTCCCTTGTGGTGGCCATTACCTTCTTTCTCCATAGTATGCATGGAGTTTAAAAATGCGTGTACTCTGGCAGCAAGACTGCAATCTCGAGCTTTTACGAGAAAAACATATCGGCGTTATCGGTTATGGAAACCAAGGGAAAGCTCAAGCTTTAAACCTGCGAGACAGTGGACTTGAAGTTCGCGTTGGTTTAAGAGCTAGCAGTGCAACCATGGCTAAAGTAGAGGCTGATGGTCTAAAACCTATGGAATTATCAGCTCTTTGCCATTGGGCAGATATTCTTTTGGTACTTATTCCCGATGAGGATATACCACAGCTTTTTAGTAGCCATCTCGAGCACTTAGCTTCGGGAAAAATATTTGGGTTTGCACATGGTTTTTGTTTGCACTACAGGGCCATTACCCTAAACCCTGGGCAGGGCGCTTTTTTAGTGGCACCCAAGGGGCCTGGGATCGCTGTTCGTAAGCGTTACTTAGAGGGCAAAGGGATTCCTTGTCTAGTCGCAGTTACTCACGATAACCTATGGGATCTAGCTTTTGCTTACGGCGCTGCTATTGGTGGGGGGCAAGGAGGGCTGCTCAAAACTACTTTCAAAGAAGAAACTGAGTGTGATCTTTTTGGTGAGCAAGCTGTCCTCTGTGGTGGGCTACCAAGGCTCATTCAGGCAAGCTTTGACACCTTGGTTGGGGCTGGATTTAGTCCAGAGATGGCTTATTTTGAATGCTTGCATGAGACAAAGCTTATTGCAGACCTTCTTTATCGCGAAGGTATAGCTGGCATGAAAGAACGCATTTCAAATACAGCAGAGTATGGTTCCTATGTAGCAGATGTTTTTGATGAGAATCTTCATCAAAGGCTGCGGGATATTCTCTCTAGAATTCAAAATGGCTCGTTTGCTCAGTCTTTTTTACAAAACCGGGAGCTCGTGTTTTCAAAGGCTCGTGCTAAGGAAAGAGAGCATCCTATCGAATCTATTGGGCGAGAGGTGCGAGAGGTCTTTGGCTTCAATAAGGAGACTCTATGATTCAAATTTACGGCAATCCACGTACTCGGACGATCCGCGCTCTTTGGGCAGCTGAAGAGGCAGGTGTCGAGTATGAAAATATATTTATTGATTTAAGTAAAAAAGACAATCGCCAGCCTGAGTTTTTGAAACTAAACCCAAGCGGCAAAATTCCTGTTTTAGTGGATGGTAAGCTAATACTCACCGAATCAGGCGCTATTTGCCAATACTTAGGTTTGAAGAAACCTGAGCTTGGTTTAACTTTGCCGCTTTCTCACCCTGAACGGCCTTTTTTTGATCAATGGATGCTTTATGCCTGCGCTGAATTAGAGCAAGGTTTATGGAATATTTCCAAGCACACCTTCGTGCATGCGCAGGAATATCGCATTGATGCTATGCAAAGAGTGGGGCTGTGGGAGTTTAAAACTGCAGAGGCGATTGTTGCAGATCATCTACAGGGCCAAGAATATATGCTAGCCTGTGGGTTTACTGTTGTTGATATTATGGTCAGCCAGGTATTTATGTGGGCGAAATCTATTGGTATCGAGCTTGCCTCACCCTGTGAGAAATACATGAAAGCGATGCGATCGCGTCCTGCTTTTGGTCGGCTTAAAGAGAAGTTTTTAAAATAAAGTAGGGCATTATGGCAGTTTGGAAAGTAATCAGGGGATGTACCC
>CALBMD010000122.1 GCA_937896265.1 uncultured Pseudomonadota bacterium | reverse complement strand
GGTCATTTATTTTTATCCAGTATGGCATGCAGCTGAGCGCGAAGGCCTTCCGTCTCAAGTGTGAGGTCATAAATCCTTGTGTTATAACGGTTTAGCTCATGCAAATGGTCGTGAATCCGTAGGAGGTTTGCAATCCGGATTGGTATAGAGTCTAAGTGATCTGGATCTATCAGATCAAAATACCAGTTCATTTCATAAACCTTAGCCAGGCTATCTGCCAGGGATGCAAAAGAGTATTTAGCAAAAATCAAAGCTGGTATCCATATATTGTTTTGGCCTGTAAGCCTGCTTGTTAATGTCAGTAACCAGTCCTTAAAGGCATCTTGAGGGATTCGTGCAGCATCGATAACCAGCAAATCACAAGGAGTTAGGGTTTTATTGTCAATGCTGGTTAGGTGCTTTATTTCAATTTCGGCGCCTAGCATCTCCAGACGCTTTTCGAGATTGTAGCGGTTTAAATTGATAGTTTTAGGATTGGTACTGTAGTAGCATAATCTTAATTTTCTATTTTTAAAAACATTTTGGCTCATGAGGACACCATGCCTTCTCTTCGAGTCAGTGCGCCAACTCGAATAGACTTTCTAGGTGGCACGCTTGATATTTGGCCGCTTCACCAAGTGTTGCAGCATAAGGCTACAGTGAATGCGGCTATTGATTTAAGGGCTGAAGTAACGATTAAGATTCGTTCTGATAGTCAATTTTATATCAGAAGTCTAGATCAAGCAGTTAATTTTCAAGGTAGCTTTGCTGAGCTGAGGCAAATTAAGCCTGATTTGGCTTTAGCTGGGCTTATCGTGCAAGGGCTATGGCACGCCAAGTTGCCAGGGCTTGAGCTTGATTTGCGCTCAACTTCTCCTAAAGGGGCGGGGATTGGTGGCTCTTCAAGTCTAGCAATAGCAGCAGCTGCTGCTGTTTTAAAGGCCAGGTGTCGCGAAGACTCAGAGCCAATGGCTAGCCCTGAAGCTATCTTAGATTGGGTTAAAGATATGGAGGCTAAGTTAATATTTGCTCCCACTGGCTGTCAGGATTATTGGGGAGCTTTAAATGGGGGTATTAACTGTCTGCGCTACCCTCATGGCAAAATCGAGGTGACAAAATATTCTAAAAATTTCTTTGCTGATCTTGAGGCGCAAACATTAATTGTCTATAGCGGTAGATCTCGTTTTTCTGGGATGAACAATTGGCAAATCTTCAAAGATGTCTTTGACCGCCGTAAGGAGACGATCGCAAGCCTTGAAAAAATTGGGGAGTTGGCTGAGCTTGCTTGCAAAGCTGTGGAGAGTAAAGATTTAGCTAAACTGCTTTTGCTTTGCAAAGAAGAGTGGCAGGTGCGCAAAGAACTGGCTCCTGAAATTGAAAGCCCAGAAACAAAAAAAATTGCTGATGCTGCAATGCAAGCAGGAGCTCTTTTTGCTCGTGTTTGTGGCGCAGGCGGCGGTGGTGTTATGCTGATTGCTCTGCCAAATCCAGATTTAGCTAAGCGAGAGATAATAGCAAAGGCTCTTGTTTACGCAGGCGCTCAAATACTGCCAGCTTCGTTTACAGACATTGGGCTTTTGTATGAGGATTTCGACTAGTTGTTACTTAGATCTTCTTCGTCATCCTCAGGTGTAAGTTCCAAAGAGCCGTTTGGGCTAGCTACTTTGTACTCTTCGCTAGCCCAAGCGCCAAGATCGATTTCTTGGCAGCGTTTGGAACAAAAAGGGCGATGCTTATTTTCAGAGCTATACTCGGTTGTTTTTTTGCAGGTTGGGCAAGGATATTTGAGGGGGGAAGGCATGCGTTTCCTAGCGGTTAAACACTGTTATTTTCTTAATCTACAACATCTACCAGTATGAAGAAGCATAAATTATTTTTGCCATTTTTGTCGGTTTTTACCCTTTTTTCGCCAAAGGCGCAATCTTTGGAAATCTCGGGGTGGCCAATTTCGGTTTTTAATAATCTTGCTCCTGGGCGTAGTTTGGGCAATGACCCGGTATTGGGCCGTCTTGCCTGCCCTCCTGTCTCGCGATTTAATTTGGAAACCCAGCGTTCAGAAGGGCTTTTATTTAAAAACGTTGCTGTTGATGCGCAGGGCGTGGGCTCTAAATGGACCTATGAGATGCGTAGCGGTATCTATTGGTGGAGTGGCGAGCCGGTTCAGAGTATAGATTTTGAGCGTTATATTGCCGACAATCTTGCTCGCATCCTTGATGAAAAGGGGCTTGGCCTTTGGTCTTTGCCGCCATTTCGTCTGGAAACAAGCTTGCAGCATTTAACGATCCATTGGGCAAAAAAGCCGCTTTTTGGACCTTTTATCTTCAACGGTGAGTCTTTTTTTCGACTAAAAAGCAATAAAGCAGTAGCGTTTGAGTGTGTCGGTACTTATGTTTTGATGGATGTCAAAGAGGATAAATTTATCCTCAAGGCTTCAGAAAAGTACGGTGTTTCTAAGCCGCAAGAGATCACTGTGGCGGCAAATGTTCTTAAAGGAAGCGATCTTAGTTTTTTGGCTCCTTTAGAGATGGGTGAGGCAAGCTGTGCAAGGCCTGTGGATCAAGCTTGGGTTACTGGTGTTGCATGGAATCCAAAGCTTGTGCCGAAAAATCTTCGATCACTGCTGACAAGTGCTATCCCAAGAGGTGGGTTACTTCGCCAGGGTGCTTTGCGATTAGGAGAGCTTGCCACTACGCTTATACCCAAACACCATTTTGGCTATGAGTCAACTATCGCACTGAGAAAGTTTGATCTAGAGTATGTGGCAAATAGTTTGCCTGGGGTGCTTGCTGCAGAAAAGTTAACTCAGCCTCTTACTCTTTATATTGAAAGCCCTCTAAAAGAGTCAATTGCGCAAAAAGTTATCGAAGATTGCTTTTTTGCAGTAAACATTTCGGTACATTTTGTATTGCCAGGAAATATCGCTAGCGAGAAGCTGCATGGACGTCTTGTAAGTTTTATTGCAGATTCAGAGATGAATTTTTTGGAAGAATTGCATTCTAAAGCGAAGCAAGGACCACTGTGGTCTCCTGATTCAAATGACCTTAATCAAGCGCTTGAACATTACGCTATAAGCATTACTCAGCCTTTGCCTGACTTAACTTTGCTAAAAAGGGTTCATCGACTTCTTTATGATTTGGAGCCAGTTTCGGTATTTTTCCATCACCAAAGCTGCCTGCAAAGCAAAAAACCAATCGAGATGGGTAAGCTTAAACTTAACCACCCAGATTGGTTTAAAATACTAATTCGAACTCTTTAGGCTATTTCTTTTTTGGCTTAGCAGTTTTTGGTCTAGGCTCTTTAACAGTTTTTGTGTCGGTAGCACCTTCAAGCGGTGTACTTGTCAAAATAGCATTTGGTGCTAAGCGGCGAGAACGGATGCGGGCTGCCTTGCCAGATAGCTCGCGCAGAAAGTAGAGTCTGGCACGTTTTACACGGCCACCAGTAAGTAACTCAATGCTTTCCAAATGTGTAGAGTGTAAAGGGAAGGTTCTCTCAACACCTACAGAGTTAGCGCCAATTTTACGGATAGTAAAAGAAGCGTTCATAGTCCCTTTTTTATAGCGTAAGCAAACGCCTTC
>CALBMD010000121.1 GCA_937896265.1 uncultured Pseudomonadota bacterium | reverse complement strand
GACGCTCTTCCGATCTCGGTTTGCAATTCTTAGATTTAATTCAAGAAGGCAACATTGGCTTGATGAAAGCGGTAGATAAGTTTGAATATCGCCGTGGTTATAAATTCTCGACATATGCTACATGGTGGATTAGACAAGCGATTACAAGATCTATTGCAGATCAAGCGCGTACAATTCGTATTCCAGTACATATGATAGAAACGATTAATAAATTGAATCGTGTTGCACGCCAGATGTTGCAGGAGATGGGACGTGAGCCTACTCCGGAAGAATTAGCAAAAGTAATGGGCTTACCAGAAGATAAGATTCGTAAGACCATGAAGATTGCTAAAGAGCCTATTTCAATGGAAACAATTATTGGTGATGATGAAGATTCACGTTTGGGTGACTTTATTGAAGATGTTTCAGCATTATCGCCATTAGAAGCTGCTACTACCGAAGGCCTACGTGAATGTACCAGAATAATTCTTGAAGGATTAACACCGCGTGAAGCCAAGGTCTTAAGGATGCGTTTCGGTATCGACATGAATACCGATCATACTTTGGAAGAAGTAGGTAAGCAGTTTGATGTAACACGCGAGCGTATTCGTCAGATCGAAGCTAAGGCTCTGCGTAAGATGCGTCACCCAAGCCGTAGCGACAAGCTTAAGACCTTCCTCGAAGAAGATTGATCCAAGACTAACGGGCCCATAGCTCAGTTGGTTAGAGCAGTTTTAGCCGTATAAAACTTACCAATTAGTAAGGTAATATGGAAGAATAAGGCTCAAATGGTTGGTAAGTTTACTAATTAAGTTTAATGGACTTACCAACTTAGAATTTTGTAGTTTGCGGTAAGAGTGGTTGTAGTAAAAACACCTTGCAGAAGAAGGTGCGTAGTTTTGAAGTAGATTGGGCCTCTAGCTCATGCTTGGTTAGAGCGGCGGACTTAGCTGTGACGAACCTAAAGCGCGAAAGCGCTATGGTTGGTTGCATATGGGTTGCATTTAGGTAAGTTAACTCTGCCTTTATGTAGAACTACTCAAATTCGGGGAAGCCTCTGTTGTTTACAACGTGGTAATCCCGAGCGAAGCCGGACAGTAATGTTCGGAACGTGTAGAGACTGTACGGGCAGGTCGTAAAGACAAGAGACAGTCCAGACCACAAACCGGAAACGGGTAGCGAAAGCTGTAGTGGTAAGCATAATCCGTTGGTGCCGTGTTCGACTCACGGGAGGCCCACCAACACCTTGTGTGTTGGTCCGACCTTATGGTTAGAGTGCATGTGCTCTATGCTTTAAGGCTGTCGCTATCTCTCTATTGTCTATAAAGTCAAAGACCGCCTCTAGTTTGAACTCTTCAGTAAAACGCTGACGCTTACTCATAAAACCTCCTAATAAACTAAATATTAGGCTAGAAAGTGTCTATAGAAGTGGTAGCGATTCAATGTAAAAGAAATGCATTACATGAAAAATGAATTTTTCGGACTAATGTGGATATGTAGGAAATCAATAAAAGAAAATGCCCCTGCGTGAGGGGCTGCGTATTACCGCCAAAAAGACCACCCATTCCTATTCAAAAAGCCACCTATTACTGATCGGGCAGCGGCTCTTATTCGGCCGAAGCCGACGTTGAGCCAATTAGAATGGCAGTCTCTTAACGGCCAGGAGCAGCCGTTGGGCGAGTTATCTGCTGCCGACGGTTACGGCGATGTAGCAATTTGTCGAATGATTTCCCTTACTTCCAAGCTCAGCTGATTGGAATCGTCTGCTAAGAATTCCGGCAGTTGATTAGAACAAAAGGTGATAACGTCGCCCAAGTCTTTGCCGATAGCAAGATAGGATTCGAGATCCCCGTTTTTGAGAATGAATGTTCTCTTCGAATATTCTGAGGTAATTAGAGGTTCACAATCGGGGTGCGCTCGCTTGAACTCTGCAACTGCTTGCGGTGTCTTTAGGCTGACCTTGTGCTCGTTTGGGTAGAAGAGATTGTAAGCATAGTCTAGGTCTGCGATTCGGTAGACAATGAGTCCAAAGCTCTCAAAAAGATTAGTCCATTGCATGAGCTCGAGTTTGCCACCAACATGCAGGATGGCTATCTCCTGATCAAGTTCTTGATGCAGTGATTGCATTACTGCTTTGAAAAAGAATCTGTCTGAATCACCTTCAACCAAAACAACCTTTTTGGCAAAAAATGCGTAGGTCGACCTCGTGTTATCCAGTATACGAATTAGTAATTTTTGGACCGCCGTAAGACCGGGAAATCGTATCTCTGTGTAGCCATCCCTGTTTAGAGTAAACCTGCGGACGCTGCTAATAGTCGCCGAATTGATGAGTGCCTCGGAATGGGTTACCAAAATGTATTGGCAACTCTGGTGCTTATTAAGTTCACGAATTACCTGTAGGTATTCATGTTGGAACTGATAATGCAAATGTATCTCAGGTTCATCGATAATGACGACTCCGCCTTTTAGATCCCCCCTTCCGTACGCCTCAAAGACTAAATGCGTAATAGCTTTCTGTCCAGCGCTTAAACTGTTGATGTCTGAGATCGCTTTGTTCCGCCTTAGGTCTAGGAATTCAAAGCTGTATTGCCAAGTGCGAAGATCTAGGAGCTTGATTTTACATTCCAGATTGACGATCTTGAGGCGTTTGTTGATTTCCTTTATGAAGAGTAAATTATTTGCGGCTTCCTCGCACTCAGCTTCGTCAAGCTTTTTGGAAATGAGGCGAAAATACTCTTCGGCGAGCTGAAGTCGAACGAGACTGAAGATTGTCGGCTCGGAATTGTCGTTGGCATTTAGGCTTCTGTTGTAATCTGCGCTCCGAATCTGCCTAATCTGTACTTCTGGGTGGGTGTCTCGAAGGCTGACCGAGACATTGAACGAGTGGTAGTTGCGATAGCTGCTAATAAGCGTGAAAGACTCATAAAGTCCGTCGATTGGATCATTTTTATTTTCAAGGTTATATATCGATATAGTTTCCTTGAAAAAATGGTAGTCAGTTAAGTATTCGTACCCGAAGTCTTGGGAGCAATTTATTGGCTGAACAGAGAATGTCTGGTCATTTCTGTTTAGCGAGATGTCCAAACAATAAGTGTCGCTGAAGCCTACTTTCGCAGAGTCCCCCCGACTGCTGTAGCGCCCAATATATGGGCTGAGTGTGCCCCTTTTTTCCAGAAGATACTGAAGATTCTTTTTGTCGATCTCATCCAAACCGATCTTAATCCGAATTGTTTGAGACTGTTCTTCAGTATTCCAGTTTGGATCCAACCTGAAGCCTCGGAATGATTGCTCATTGCTAGGCCGCAGGATCTGTCTCTGCTCATCGACATTAATGTTGTTTCGCCGAGTATAGAGATCATGATTGAGGCTGTACTGTTTATAAAGAACCCGTCGAAACAAGAAGTTTATTGTTTCTAGAGCTGTTGATTTTCCTGATCCGTTTTCCCCAATGATGATGTTTAGATCATCATCAAAACTAATCTCCTGGGCGGAATTAATGTCGTCAACATACTTGAAGCTCAAAACGTTCGACAGTTGTAGGGAAAGTATCTTCATTAGTCACCTAGAGACATGCAATAACCTGATCGCATATTATCAACTTGTTGCTTGTCTTAGGCAATGCAAAGCACTTAATGTCTGCTTTCCTAGGTGATAAAAGCCCACTAAGGGTCGGTAGCACGCACTTAACTAATGTGACGGCTGCCGTTCGGTGCCTATTACCACTGAACGGCAGGTATGCGTGGATAGCGGACTTATGCGCTACGTAGCATCAACGTCGGCTTCGGCCGAATAAGAGCCGCTGCCCGATCAGTAATAGGTGGTCTTTTTGGCGGTAATACGCAAGGGGCATCATTACTAATGAAAAATTATTATTGTTTTGGTGCAACTATTACTCTTTTAAAGTTATCTAAAGATTTATCTTGTAGCTCCTTAGAACCTTAATTAGCGCATCTTTTAAACCTTGATTTGACAGGGTTTGCCCCTTTTTAATAGGTAGCTTAGATATCAAGGCTCCATCATCATCAAAACTTATGTTCGAGTTACTTAATACGAATTCCTTAAGAATGCCGACTTCATAATCATCTAGGAGCATCTCGGATGAGCCTTTGGAGCTCACCATATATTCTGGAACGCTTTGGATGATATTCATCTCTTTAACCTGTTTTAGTAGGTCATTTTGTTTCTTAAGCCCCTTAAGTTCTCCGAACATAAGGCTAATTCGATACCTCAATGCTGGGTCCTGAATTAAGCCCAGCTCATCTTCATCTATAAAGTTATCAGATTCGGTCTTTGCCGAAACCGTAATTTTTTGATTAATACTGCCAAGTAGGCACTCAGAGCCTTGTTTATCCTCACAATAATAAACTGTGCCTTGTAGTAAATATTCGCCAATTTCAAGCTTTCCGAGCTGGATTTTTTGCTTTAAGGCAGTTTTATCAAACTCAGAAACTAGTTTTTGCTTATGAAATAGGCGCAAATAAGTCGGCGCAAGCTCATTAATTTTCCAATTTGGCTTGAATTTTAAGCCCAAAGAAAGAGCGTTTTTACTAACTTCAATATCTTCACTTTTAATCAAATTTGGCAAATCATCAGCTTTTTCGGGTTTTGCTTCTGCCTGTTTTTCGCTGATTTTAAACTCAACCAGTTTGTCACCTTCGATTTTCAGGATTTTATTCGCATTTGTATCAGCGATATAGGTCGCCCCCGCAAATTCCTCAATATCATTTGGCTCG
>CALBMD010000120.1 GCA_937896265.1 uncultured Pseudomonadota bacterium | reverse complement strand
CCATTTTGCTATACTCAGTGGCTAATATATTAAATGCCTATGTTAGCCTCTTTGGATCTTGGGCCGTATTCGCATATGGTGTCTTGCGGTTTATTGCTGGTATCGGATTGGCTGGCGAGCTGGGTGCTGGCATCACTTTAGTCAGTGAGACCTTGAGTCGAGAGAATCGAGGTTATGGTACAACAGTAGTAGCGACACTTGGTGTTTTTGGCGGTGTTTTTGCAGGTTATATTGCGGAACGTTATCCCTGGCAGCAAGCTTACCTGCTTGGCGGGATCATGGGTCTTGCTCTCTTGGCGTTGCGGATAGCAACGATGGAATCACACCTTTATCACCGTATCGATAAAGATGTGATTAAAGGTAATTTGCGGTTTTTTTTAAAACCTGCTCAAGCTATGAAATATGTTCGCTGCGTGCTGATTGGCTTGCCTATTTGGTTTGTTATTGGCATTCTCATCACTTTCTCTCCAGAATTAGCTCGTGCTATGGGTGTGCAGGATGACGTGCTAGCGGGTAAGGCTATTATTTATTGCTATCTGGGCTTGGGAGTTGGTGATTTTGCTGCTGGCTTGCTTAGCCAGTGGTTTCGGACTCGTAAAAAAATCGTTTCCGCTTTTTTAGTAACGACCCTTTTTACTATTGCTGTCTACTTGACCAAAGGTGGTGCTTGCAGTCCTGAAGGATTTTATTTTTTATGTTGTCTTTTGGGTATTGGTACAGGCTATTGGGCTATTTTTGTCACAGCTGCTTCGGAGCAATTTGGTACGAATCTGCGTGCAACAGTAACCACCACAGTGCCAAACTTTGTGCGAGGTTCTGTGGTATTGTTGACGCTAAGTTTTGAGTTCTTGAGTCGAACTTTTGGCCTTGTCACTGCTGCCGGCATTTTGGCTGTACTTACTGTAGCTATCGCAGCATGGGCACTTAGTGGGCTTGATGAAACTTTTGGTAAGGATCTTGACTACCAGGAGTCGTGATCTTGCGAAAGTGAAATTCAAGTTATGCGGTAGCTTCGCCATAAAGCAGCGATGGCCGAGACCCCAGAAAAGAGAAAGATAAAATTTAGCCCTAGATGTTTGCCAATAGCACCAGCAATAAAAGCTGCTAGCATCGCAGCCACACCAGAGACAACATAAAAGACGCCTATCGCTGTGCCAAAATTCGATTCATCAACCGATTTAAAAACCATAGAAGAAAAAACAATTTGAGCGCCAGTGCGTTGCAGACCCCAAGCAATTAAACCAGCAATAGCTAGAGGCCAATTCAAATCTTTTAGCAAGAAATAACAGATATTAAAGGTAAGAAGTGCCAAGATGCTGAATTGTAGCATGCGATGCAAGCGGCCTTTGTCGATTTCTCGACCAAAAATAGGGGAAGCTATGATCATGGTGAAGTTAAATACACCAATATTAGCTAAATAAAACCATGCGGGAAAGCCACATGCTTTGAGATGGACTAAAAGCATTCCATCATTAAAGCGACCAAGGAAGAAGAGCACGCTAATTGCCAAGACGCCCTTGATCTTCTGGAATGTGGCAAATACTTCCCGTAGAGAGAAGTTTTCAGCTTTCAAAGGTGTCTTGATATTTAGGCATAAAGACATAGGTAGAGTGGGTACAAGGAGCATCGAGAGCAAGGCAATTACCAACAACATATTGGTCTGTACGTCGCCAATAGCAAGAGAAAATCCACTAACAAGCAATGGCCCAACAACACACCCTAGTGACTTAGACACCGACAGCATCGCTAGGCCACGGCCTCGGTGGTGAGCGGCTTCTGCCACATAAGCATCTCGTGGTGCGGCAAAAGCGCCGTTAGAGGAGCGTTCTAAGGTCTTAGAAATAAAGATAGTCCATAGGTTGGGGACTAATAAAATAACCTTACTAGCGAGCGCTAATGTTGTGCTAAAAAGGAAAACTAACCTCTTATTTTTCACCTTGTCGAACAAAATACCATTGCCTAGCCTCAGAAGATTAGAAATAAATTCCGTTATTCCTTCCATAAGTCCTAGTACTAACAAGGAAAAACCTAATGACTCAGTTATCAAAAGCGGCATTATCGTCATACCGACCGTCGTGCCGATGGCCAATAAAAAGTTGGTAGCATAGATTAAAAACATCGCTGATTTCCTTGAGTTAAAGCTGTTATACCTATCATGCTTAGCGCGCTATTTCCAGCCTCAAATCTTGATGAAATTGCCACCCCCCTTTACTTTCGTTATCATGTCGTGTAGAATGTGGCTCTTTCTCAATGGTATTAGGATTTCATTTGCATAGCTTTCGCTTCGAAATAGATGATTTGCAGCAGATCTGTGTTGAGACTGAGTCGATTCGTGACCGTCTGAAACAGTACTATACAAAGTGCTTTCCAAAGATTTGCAAAAAATGTGGTGTCATCTATCGGGCACCTAGTGATTACCATCAACTGGTTTTAAAGACAGATGCTCTTGATCGTAGTGCTTCATCAGCAGTCTTTGAACAGAACCAGCTTGTTGAACGTCGACTTTGTTCTTGCGGTAGTGAGTTGCAAATTCGAGTACGAGGTGATCGCCGCGATCTTAGTGATTCCGGGATAAGGCGCAGAGATATGTTTGAAGTTTGGGTTGCTAAAATGGCTAGAAGAACCCAAAAGCCTCAGAGAGAAGTGCGCAACGAATTACGTCTTATACTGCGTGCCTTCGATAATTTACTTACGGTTAAAGTTACTCCTGGCTTTTAAACGGAGTTTTTCCTATGTTTCGACCTTTTGAAATTCTGACAACAAATTTGGCTAATGATACCTTATTCATTGCGCCATTGCAGCAGGGGCAAATCCCTTGTCCTGAAATGGTTTGGCGTGCTTATGATCTGAGTGAGCTCAATCGTAAGGCTATAGCTGGAGAGGGAGATATCATCAAGATATCAAGCCAGATCTATCCGCAAGTAAAAGATACTTATCAGTTGCTACCGGTAGGAGCTACGATTGTTGATGAAGGTGGCCCTTTGGTTGTGTCAAGACATCACTTTCGGCTTAGTGAACACGCGACTAAAACAATTGCTATTCCTGGCTATGATACTACGGCTTATGCTTTGCTGCAGCAGCTTTTACCTGCTTTTGGGCAGATTGTTGTGGTGCCTTATCAAAATATCATCGGTATGGTAACTCGTGGAGAAGTAGATGCTGGCCTGCTTATTCATCAACGAGAACAAGAGCAGCTAGGGTTACCTGTAATCTATAATTTGGGGACGATCTGGCGTAATCAAACGAGTTTGCCACTACCTCTAGGACTTTGGGTTGTGCGTAAGAGTCTTTATGAGAACTCAGAGAGTCGCATACTTGTTGAGAAAATGATTCATGCTTTGCGCCAAGCTTATGACTATGGGCGTCAAAATGTCGGACAAATTCTTGCTTTTATGACTAAGCATGCTCCAGTAAAAGATGCTATGCAGGTGGAAAAAGATCTCTTCACGTGGACTAATAATCGCAGTCGCGATCTCGATATAGAGTCTCTTAACGCGATTAATCGATTAAGTAATTTCACTTCACTCAAGAAAATATAGTGTTTTCCGATAGTAAGGCCTGAGGGCTGGGCTCTAAGGCAGCTAGCCGGAGGCATCTATGATTCGATTTCTAATCTTCGTTTTAGCTATTCAAGTTCCTATTGGTTGTTATCAAGCTGGTACACGCAAAGGATCACCTTACGATGGGAAAGGAATCCAGGCAGCTGGAGGTAGTGGCGGCTCAGGAGGTAGTGCTGCTGGTTCCGCTGGAGGCGGTGGGGCAAACGGTGGAGGAAGTAACACAAGTGGGACCCACAATGGCGGTGGAACAAGTGGTAGTGACTTGCATAGATGTGCTTCTTTAGGAACGGGCTATTTCTACAATGCAAGATCTGGCAAGTGCCTACAGCTTGTAAGTGGCAAGAGCGGTCAGCAGATTTGCACTATTAAGAATCCTCGAGCTAAATTTAATTCAGTGACGCAGACTTGCGATATTATCAATCAGCAATCAGATAAAACAGCTGAGCAAGATTGCGAGAGCATAGCTGGTCAGCAGTATAATAGCTTGACAGATAAGTGTATGAAGAATAATCAGGAAGTGCCAAATTTTTGTGCTACTCTTCATGGTGCAGGTTGGGTTTTAGATAAGACCTTAGATCGTTGTGTTAGTCTGACTTCTTACGACATTCAAACTCTCTGCCAAGATCAAAATAATGATCAAGTCTGTGACTACAACCCAATTACCCGCCAATATGGTCGTGGCAGAAATGCTATGGATCCACCTATTGATTGTGGATTTGATTGTAGTAGTAGCTCTGGTGGCTCTAACGGTAGTGGCGGCAGCGGTGGTAATAATTTAGCTCCACATGCTACATTAGATGATAGTCAGAAGATTTCTTATACTACAGTAGTGCGTCATGAAGATGTTTCTTGTGACCCCCCAGTACTTGCGATTGTGGCTGGTGAAAATGGGATTCAAATCACTTGTAGAAGCTCCAGTAATGAAGCTCAAACAGTATCCTTTCAAGCTGGTTCTATAGCTGGTTTAGAACAAAGTGCAGCAAATACGCACTGTGCGAACAGTGCACATTTTGTTGCTGGAGTAGTTCTTGGAACTCCTTTTGATTTGCAGTTGAAGTGTTCAAATCCTACGGAGATGGCGGCTAAGTTAGTAGAAGTTTCAAATAAGCTTTCGAACGAGTCAGACGCTGCCGCTATTCAGGCTAGCACAACAAGGCTAGGCGCGTATTTTTTAGCAAATATGGCGCCTTATCCCCTCTATAATAATAGCAAATCAGTAGAGGGTAGTGATTTGACCTCCCCGCATACTATGCACTGTAATAAGACCGGCTCAGTGATGATGTTTCAAGGTTTTCGCATTGGATTTGATGCCAGCGGCAAAATCGCAAGTGTTGCTCCCTATTGCCTGCCCCCTCTTTATTTTATGCGAAAATTTGAAGATAATGACCATTAACTTAGCCTTGTGCGTGTGTTCTATCTTTTCGATATGCGGTGTATCATCTTCGCAGCATTTTGTAGACACCTTGTTAAGCGACCTTTGCAAGTTCTGCAAATTTCACAGACAAGTGTTTATCTCAACGCCGCCCTTTTCCTGAATGTACGCTAAGTATTTTGATAGCAAAAAACCTGTCTACTAAACGATTAATAGTCCAACCGGCTTCGATCGAATTTCGAAATTTTCATTAAGAAGGCTCGTTTTGCAGCGAAAAAAAAGCTATATACTCGGCTCTTACTTTGCAAAAATGCTTAAAAAACAAGATTTTTGTATCAATTATTTACTTTTGATTGTAATTATAGTGACTTATTTCACCAGAGGTG
>CALBMD010000119.1 GCA_937896265.1 uncultured Pseudomonadota bacterium | reverse complement strand
GATCTACACAGGCGAAGACACTCTTTCCCTACACGACGCTCTTCCGATCTGAGTTAAGAAAATTACCGATCGAGAAAGAGTGTCTTCATTTGATCCTAAGCGCTTATCTAAACTATTACCTGAGAAAGAAGAAGAAGAGAGAAGAAGTGGCACAGTAGCCGATGAGGACATGGAGGAAAGAGAGAGAAGTGGCCCCCTCCCTGCCGATACTCCATTAAGACCTGAAATAAAACCAATGAAACCACCTTTGTCTCCGATTACAGAAGAGCCAGAACGAATAGAGCCAATGAAACTTCCTGAGCGGAAGGAGTTATTGCAGACACCAAAGATCCAGGAGGCGCAGCAATTAAAACAACCACGGCAACGGATGGCAGTCCAGGAAGAGGTCGTTCTTACTAAACCCGCAAATAGTGATCACTATATTGATCACAAGTATCCCGACATCGAGTATATAGTGCCGGCAGCTCCAGATCAGCTCCCGTTTGAAAAACAAATTATGTTTATGGCGGATAAATTTGAAATTATTGCACAACCTGGAAAAGATGAAAAAGAGGTGGAAGAGGTAACGAAAAGTATGAATGTACGTCAGGTTAAGCGAAATCGAGAAAACACTATAGTAGAGATAAGATTCTTGTACAATAACGTATTCTACGATATGGAAATGCCATTGCAAAATGCAAGCTTTTATACGGGTGCTGAGGAAGAACCACCTAAGGATAATAAAACATTCGGGCCTCTAATAGAGGCTAGGTGGTTTGAGAGCAATTGGATCAGCCATGTTAATCAAAAGTTTCTAGATGAAAATATCTTATCCAAATTGCGAGATGGGCGTTTACCAAGCAACGACGAAGAAGGCCACGAATCCAAACACTTTAAAATTAAGATAGCAAAGGATCCTGTTTTAAAAAGCTCCCAAATGAAGGAAAACCTAAAGGCCATCAAAATGAAGGAAAAGCAGAGCGAAGATGAAAAGAAAAAGCGCGAAGATGAAAAGAAAAAGCGCGAAGAGAAAAATAAAGCCAAACAAACAAAAGGGGGTAAAAACTAAAACACTGTGAGTTTTCGGGGCGCTGGGCTAGCCTAGTTGATAGCAAATTGGATTTTTTCTTTGAACTAGCTTTGCGCCTGCCGCCGTATTATTTTTTCGGCTGAAAAAAGGACTGGAGTAGGGCTTTGATCAAGCCGAATAAAAAATGGCCAGGGTGGAGAGTGAACTCCACTCTAGGCCTGTACGAGCGTTAGCGAGTTCCTAATTGACTACATTTGCTGTCCGCCAACCTTAAGTTACGCATATGGGGTCATACCCCCAGAACACCGCTTTATGCCAGGCTGCCATTACAAACTAGCTCTTAAAAACTAAATCCGCGGAGTAGTGCTAGATAACTTTGGTGGATCTGTAGGTAAGGAGATAACAAATGATGTATTTGGATTCTGTTTATCAATAGTGAGTGTCCCACCTAAATAACTCACCACTCTTAAGGCATTGCTTAGACCTAAGCCAACACCTCGCCCCATTTTTTTTGTCGTAAAAAAGGGTTCGAAGATTTTTGTATGTAGCGATTCGTCGATGCCCTTGCCCGCATCTATTACAGAAAAAATAGTATTTTCTCCCTCTTTTTGAATTCGAATTTTAATCCATTTTTTCGGTAATGCCTCAACGGCATCAATGGCGTTATTGACTAAGTTTAGAAGAACTTGCGAAAGGCTGATGCGCTCACAGAAAATTAAAGAATTTTCCACAGGAGCTTGGACGTCAAGGGTGATTTTTTTATGCTTGAGTTGTAGGCTTGATAAATTAACAATGTCATCCAGGATGGTGCTAACTGGCACCATTTCTGGTTCGCTTGACTCGCCAGCCCAGGCAAGGTTTTTCAGCGATTTAACGATCTTTGAAACGCGATCATTCATGCTGCGGAATTGCTTCATAGCCAAAGCTAAATCAAAGATTTCTGGCTCGCGAAAGTATTCCTCGATCAAGGAATTCATAATAGTTAGCGGTGTCGATATCTCATGAGCAATATTTCCTGCCATAAGACCAAGGGAGGCTAAGCGTTCAGACTCAATGCTTTTGGCTTGAGCTTCATTTAAATCTCTTGTTAAGCGGATCTGTTCTAAGGCTCTTTTTACTGATGAGATGAGCTGATCTTTTTGCACCGGTTTTTCAACAAAATCAAAAGCACCAAGACGCAATGATTCCACAGCTATTTGCTTGTTAGCAAAGGCTGAGACCATAATGAAAAATGTATTAGCGCCTGCTTTTCGAAACTTGCTTAAAAGAGTAATGCCATCGATATCAGGCATTTTTATATCTGACAGGGCAATATCGATAGTTCTGGTTGCAAGCAGATCAAGCGCCTGTGTCGAAGCGCTGCATGGGAAAAGCTGCACTTGTTCACTTAAATAGCTTTCTAAAATTTTTGTCATGAATTTGAGCGAAATGGGCTCGTCATCAAGGATTAAGATTGAGAAAGGCATAGCTCTCCATTATGGCTACCAATATTTCTTTAGTTATTTAAATTAACTGGTTTTTTTCGTAAATTCCATATGTAACTATTACTCAGTCGCACTGCCTGTGCCTCCGCCAGTCCCTGTGTTTAGGTTACTACTCAAATCAAGTGCTTTTTCATAAAGAGTGGAAAGATCTTTTATGCTAGCTCCTTGAGTAAATTTGTTAATTCCTTCATTATAAAGCATGACATTAGCTTGCAACAAAAAGAGCTCTTGTTGTGCCTCTTGAAATTTTTTTGTTGCGCTAGCAATAGGACCGTTTTGCGGCTCAATGAGGGCTTCAAGCTGCTTTGTAAGTTCGCCAAAACGAAAGGCCTCTTCATATTTTCCAGCAAACCGCCCTTCTGCTCCAATTCTGTCATTAGCAACGGCAGCATCTCGTTCGGCCTGTGTTGTTGCTTTGACATCAGGATCGACACATTCATTTTGAATCTCTGCAGGCCAGCGAGTTCCTCCCCTTGAATTTGCTAGTTCAAAAAAAGCTGTGCCAGAGATCATGCCAAGCATAATAGCCATATTCCAGGCCCCCATCGGGGTAAAAGAACCAATAACGCCACCTACAACAAAACCAGCAATTAAAAATCCCATTTGCATAAGACCGCGTTTAAAAGAATTTAATGATTGATCTTGAGCAAGAAGGTTTTCGCAGGCATTAATTGCATTAGCAAGGCGAGCGATAAGAAGGCGCTCTGTAATCAAATAGCCATTGAGTTCAGCTTGTATGCCATTGATTTCAATAATTTTTTTCAAGACATTGTCTTGCTGCGTATTGGTATAAGAAAAGCTGGCTGATTTTTTCAGATCATAGCTACAGTCTGTTTTGTAGCTTTTGGAGCTTTCTTTGTCGATGCATGGATTGGCAACATAATAAAAAGATCCTGTTGGTGAGGTTAAATCGGGCATAGGGTTAGTAATGACGCGTTCTCCAATAATCTTACAGTTTAGCGAGTCAGCTATAGCTAAGAACCAGGCACCACGAAGATCGCGAAAGTTGCGTTGACCTTGTACATCTCTTAGAGTTCTACCATCTGGTGTACGAAAATCATAGCTTGCAGCGCAGCGAATAACTTGTACAAAATCTGCATCTTTTAAATCAAACTTAAGAGTTGGTACTTTATAGCCGGCAATAATAACAGAATCAGCAATGGTTACTTCTTCCGTCAGGCCTATGGCTACTGTTGATGGGTCTTTAAAATGGCTCTGTGTAACATCGCCACCTGCTCCAGATCCTGAGGTACCACCTGATCCGCCTGTTCCTCCACCGGAATTAGGCTGATTTTTAACAGTCGAATTTTGATTGCATCCACCTACAAGCAAGATAAAAACTAGAGCCACAAACTTCATGCTATCCCCAATCATTAATTTGGCACCAGCGCTTGCTTTGTAATTTGTTCCTGCGCTAATTTGGTGTCTCTAAATCTTTGCCTGCTTGTACTTCTAGCCCTTGATCCATCATCTGTCGGCGATATTTTTTAAAAGCAACATCTCCCAAAGCGGCTGGCATTTGGTCTTTTAGTAGTGTCAATGTCTTAAAGTGCTCGTAGCCTTCAACACAAGTTCTTGGCATGTCATTAGCATTGCTAAAGAGATTCTTTAAGGGGGCGCCAAAAAGTGTTCCTTGGAGAGCAAAACCGACCTGAGCAGTGTCCATAAAGGCAATGCTGAGTTTATTTTTTTTGATATATTGCGAGATTGTTGGGTATTTCTTGGCAATTTCTCGAATGGATGCAATATTCATAACAAGTTCAAGAGCAATGGCGGCTAGCATTAAAATGCTATTGCGAACTTGTGCAGCAATCTGCAGTTGTTGGTTGTTGGTAGCACAATTATCGTAGGCAGCAGCAGTTGCAAGCGCTTCGTAGCGCATTTGGTTTGCCAGCCTCTCCACATTATTGCTAGCGGTTGCTTCTTCTTGTCTTGCTTTAAGAGCCGCTTCACCATATTTGCTAGTATAATCTTTAACATCTGGTGTACTTAAAGCAACCTGGGCAGAACAATTGCGTGAACTGGTTTTGTTTTGATCGATGAGTCTTCCTGGATTAATGCAGGTTCTTAACAGATAAAAGAGCGATTTTCGCGTTGGTGTTACTGAAGAAGTCGAAGGTGAAAAGTCATCAATAAAAAAGTTTTGCGTTGTCCCGTTGGTAATCATGGTGCAAAATTCACTAGCAGCTAAAGAAACATCGAAAACATGTTGAGATCTAAACCAAGCTGTTTTTTGCAGAAGAGTCATGCCAGATAGCGTGACATCTCTAATCGACATGGTTGATGGGCCAGCAGCCGATAAATCGGCACCATTAAAGCAGCGAACAATTTGCACATAATCAGCGTTTAATGGCATTGTCCAATTTAACGATATAGCTTGAGTATCATAATAGGCCTGTTTGCCAGCTACGAAGTTGGTAGCCATAAATTGTGAATCATCGAGATCAAACGCAGAGACTTGCTCTTTTGGCCGGTCAGGCAGCGGTTGGAAGGTAGCGTTAGGTGCTTTTAGTCTATTGTCTTCATCAAGGCCGCCACTTTTTGATCTTATGGTAGAGCCTTGATTGCAAGCAGCAAACAAGAAGAAGGGAAAAAGAATTTTTTTGCCAAAATTTATGACCAAAAAGGCTCCCTGCCTAAAAGCATTGCGGTTGCTTATTAGCTCATCGGAGTTTGGTTATAAAGCTTTAGATCTGTATTATCTTGAGATTAGAGGCTTTCTAAATAGCCCCAGCGCTCATAAAGACTATCGATTTGGCTTTGTGTTTGTTCCATTTCTAAGCACACTTGCGCTAGCTCTTTAGGCTGCGCCAGAAGATTTGCGGTTTTTTCTTTAAGAGCCTCGAGTTTTTCTTCTAAGTTAAGAATAACGGCTTCAATATTTTCAAGCTCAAATTTTTCTTTAAAAGAAAGTTTTTTAGGTTTAGCGCTAGGCTCTTTTTCGCCTTTTGGCAGAACTTTTTTATCAGCTGATTTTTCTTGCTCTTTTTTATGCAAAAGCCATTGGTCAATACTAGGGTAAACATTGATCTTTTGCTCACCATCAAAACCTAAGAATTGATCACAGACATTTTCTAGTAAATAACGGTCATGAGAGACGATGACAATAGCACCTGTAAAATCAAGGAGAGAAGCCTCTAGATTTTCAATGGTTTCGATATCGAGATCATTTGTCGGTTCGTCAAGAAGGAGTACGTCGGCAGGTTCGGTCATAAGCTTAGCAATAACAGCTTTGGCCTTTTCGCCTCCGGAAAAAAAGCCGAGCCTTTTATCTAATTGTTCACGGTTGAAGCCAAATCGACCAGCCCAGCTGACAATATGATAACTCTGGTTAGCAACAACTACTTTATCGCTATCTGGGCAAAGATAATTTTTAAGCGTTAAACTTTCATCGAGCTCTTGTCTTTTTTGATCAAAGTAAACAAGCTTTAGATCCTCTGCCTTGCGTAATTGCCCTTTGGTAGCTGCTAAACTACCTGCAAAGACACGTAGTAACGTACTTTTACCAATGCCGTTAGGTCCTAAAACACCAAGCTTTGCTCCCTTTGATAAGATTAAATTAAAACCTTGTGCAATCGTTTTATCTTTGATGCCAAAGGTGAGATCTATAGCTTCTATTAGCTTTTTGGTCTTTCGGCCGCTAGCTTCGAAAGCTAAGTCAGTTTTAGGTGTTTGATGCAGACGGTTTAATTTCTGCACTTGGTCTTGTAGTTCGAGAGCAGCATCAACACGATACTTAGCTTTTGTGCCACGTGCTTTGGGGTTGCGCGAGAGCCACTCGTTTTCGCTTTTCATTTTTTGGCTAAGGGATTGCCGCTTTTCAGCTTGAGAAGTTAAAAGAGCAGCTTTCTGTGTTACATGTTCATCATAGTTGCCTTGTGTTAAAACCCATCCCATCGCAAAAGCCTTGTTTATTTCAAGGACTTCCTTAATTGTTTGATTGAGAAAGTAGCGATCATGGCTAATAAGAACCCAAGCAAAGGGTGCTTTTTGCAAGTAGCTAGCAAGCCAATTTTTTGTTTCATTATCAAGATGGTTTGTTGGTTCATCAAGTAACAAAAGATCAATCATACCGATGCTGCTACAAGCTATCTGTAGCTTTTTTAGCATGCCTCCTGAAAGGCTAGCAATTTTTGCTTGCGCGTCGAGGTTATTTTGATTCGTGATAGAGCGCACCATGTGATCAATTTGCAGACTTGGGTGGCCTATTTTTGTTGCTTCTTTGGCTATAATCTGCGCCACTGTCTGCTCAGGATCATAGGAAGCGATCTGTTCAACAACGCTGATCTGACAGCCTTTTTTGCGGGTACATAGGCCCTCATCAAGCTCTTCAGTTCCTGCTAGCACTTTCAGTAATGTCGATTTACCTGAGGCGTTAGGGCCAATTAAACCGATACGAGACCTCTCCATCACTTTAAAATCAAGGTTTTGAAAAAGAAAACGGTCAGAAAAACTCTTTGCTGCCTTTTGACAGCCAATCAGAATAGTCATTGGAAATTTAGGTTCTTTCTATAAGATTCAATGAGAGCGTCTTTTTCTTGAAATCTTGCCAGTAACCAATCATCAATCGCTTCTTTGGGCATTTCAGATATAGAGAAACGTCGGCAATGGATAATGATCTTGTCATAGCGAGCTAAAAAATAGTCTCTCATTTTAGGATTTTGAGTTGGGTAGATAATGGTTAAATCATAAACTGCTTGTGTTTGTCCTCGCAAATGCTCTAAAGAGGCGATAAAGCCAGATGGCTTGGGTTTTAGTACATAGCGTAGTGGCTTCATTCCTTTGGCGCGAAAAAAAGCAGCGCTTTGCACTGTTTTTTTGGGATTAAATCTTGTGCCTTCGACAAAGCAAAGGATCCAAAAATTAAGCTTATAAGTAAGGATGCGATGAAAAATCTTGATGATTTTATTTTTGTCTTTGAACCATGATCTTTTCACAAAAATACCATCTGCTAAATAGAGTCCCCAGCCAAAAAATGGCACATACTTTAAGGTATCTTTAGTAAACCACTTGAGGGCATCTAGTTGCTTTTTCTGGTAGGCTAAATCTAAAAGAACAGTAATATCTGCGCCTGTTTGATGGTTGGCAATCACAAGAGCATTTTCTTTTGCCGGAATCTCGTCACCTAAGAGTTCAATTTTAGAGCATGCCAGACGGCAGCACATGACAGCAAGAAACCACCAAAGTTTAGCGAAAAATAAAGTGATCTTTTTATATACCTTAGGAAAGAACGGCCAGATTAAAGGCGCAAGGCTCAACTCAATGAGCACTCCTATCATCATGGCGATGGCCAGCGGCAAAGCTAAAAGAATGGTCCGCAAGGCTGCAAATAGCAATGTAAGACAGCTCAAAGCAAAGCCTTCTGTTAGACGTTATAGGACTCTTTGACCATTTTTTCCAAAGCAGATTTTGGGTTTTCAATGACGCTTTTATCAAGCAAAAATTCTTTTTGTTTGGTATTTTGCTCGATGAGTTTTAGTCCATGTTCAAAACTAAATAAGGTCTGGCTACAAAAAGCAGAGATTTCACAGTTTGTTGCAGCAGCCTTTTGCATAATCATAGCACAGGCTTCTTGGTCAAAGCGAATCTGCATATCATACTTAGTTAGAAAATCGCGTTCAAAGTCTCGAATTTCTTTGTGGAGTTTTTTTGAGTTGTTAGGCGCTTTGGCTAAAAGACTAGCTAGGGATCCTTTGGGGTCATCAATTAAATCACGATCAACAACTAACTCTGAAATTTCAGTTGATGGCAGCTCAAACTTATAATCGCGTAAGATTTTTTCACAGACTGTCATAAGTGCGCGCGCACCGGTTTTCTCTTCAAGAGCCAATTCGGCAATTCGTTCAATAGCTTGATCAGTAAAGGACAGTTCAATATTGTAGACGCCAAAAGATTCTTGGTATTGGCGCAAAATAGAAACATCTGTGTTTTTTAAGATAGCTATCAGCTTTTCCTTGTCCAAGGGAGAGCAAGCTACGCGGATTGGTAAGCGCCCAACAAACTCAGGTTCAAAACCAAATTTGACAAAATCTTGAGTGGTTGCATGCTGTAAAAGTTCCGTTTTGTCATCGCGAGAGACCCTATCTCCCTCGCTTGCAAAGCCAATATTAGCACGGTGAATTCTTTTAGCGATGATTTCATCAAGATCAGGAAACGCGCCGCTTACGACAAAAAGAATATGGCGAGTATTAACAACCTGTTTTTCTATCCGTCCCTTTTGCTGCATTTCCATAAAAGCTTGCATTTGTGAGACTGGATCGTGGGCTGATTTTAAATCGACATCGGTCTCTTCCATCAGTTTTAATAAACCAAGCTGGACGCCGCGCCCTGAAACATCGCGTCCTGTATGGCCTTGAGCAGAAGCTAATTTATCGATCTCATCGATATAGACGATACCAAACTGGGCTCTTTCGATATCGTTTCCTGCTTGTTGGACAAGATCGCGAATGAGATCATCAACATTGGCACCCATGTAGCCGGTTTCTGAAAACTTGGTGGCGTCAGCGCGGACAAAAGGTACACCGATGAGCTTTGCCACTTGCCGTACGAGATAGGTTTTGCCAACGCCAGTGGGGCCGAGGATTAAAACATTCTGTTTAGAGTATTCAAAGTCGCTTTGTTTGTCGCTCTTTAGATACTTGGCGACTTGGTTATAGTGATCACAAACGGCAATAGCGAGCGCCTTTTTGGCTTCATCTTGGGCGATCACATACTTATCTAAGTGAGCTTTAATTTCTTTGGGCGTTTGATCAAAATTTAAATCAAATTTCACGGTAGGGGCTGCTTCTGTCGAAGCCTCTGGCTCTTGTCGCATTTTACTTGTTGGGATCTCTTGGGCAATGACATGGACATGGCCGCCAAATTTTTTTTGAACGAACTCTTCGAATTCTTTTTGAATATCTTCTGGGTTCGGAAATTTTTTATCGCTCATAGCGTTATTTCTTTCTACTAAGTTAGCTCAGACCTTGGAGTGAGTAGTTAGGAGGTCTGATTTTAAAGTATTTTAAGGCCCAAAACTAAAAAGGCAAGGGATTCCAAATTTAAATGTTACCCAAATTGGTGGCTTTGTTATGATGCAAAAGAATGATTGTTTTTGTACATCATAGTTTGGGGTAGTAACCGCTTGAAAAAAGATAAAAAAAAACCAACTAAGTATCAAGATTTTGATAAATATTTCTATTACACTGCTTCCGTTCAATCCGCTGAGAATGACGCTGCTTTTATGGCGAAGACCTATGAGGAGATTCGCGGTAAAAAAGCACAGATTATGCGGGAAGACTTTTGTGGCACCTTTGCCTTAAGTTGCGAATGGGTTAAGCTTGATCCAAGTCATATTAGTGTTGGTGTCGACTTAGATCCTGAGCCTTTGGCCTATGGCAAAGCTAACTACCTACCCAAGTTAACACCAAACCAGGCAAAACGCCTCTCCTTGCATGAGAAGGATGTTTTGCGCGCTGAGTTACCGCCGGCGGATCTAGTTTGCGCCCTCAATTTTAGTTACTTCATTTTCAAAGAAAGAAAGGTGCTAGGAGCCTATTTTAAACACGTTCTTGAATCATTGCGTCCAGACGGCGCCTTGCTACTTGATTGCTTTGGTGGTTCGCGTTGCTATGAGGCAAACGAAGAAGAAACTGAACATGAAGATAATAATTTCAGCTATTTCTGGGATCAAGAAAACTATGATCCGATTACCAACCATGCCATGTTTCATATCCATTTTCGTCGCCATGGTGAGGCCAAGCGGAAGAAAGTTTTCAGCTATGATTGGCGCCTTTGGTCTATACCTGAATTGCGTGATTTACTTTTAGAAGCCGGTTTTTCCAGCGTCAAGGTTTATTGGGAAGGTACTGATACTGAAGGTGAAGGCGACGGTGAATTCACAGAAGCCAAAGTCGGTGAGGAATGTGAATCGTGGATTGCTTATATTGTAGGCCTACGCTAGGAAATCGCCGCTGGTGCCAGCAGCGAAGTAAGAATTACTCTGCGAGTAGCTCAGTAATTTTCACCGCCTTTTGACCTTTTAATACTCCTGGGACGCATTTGAATTTAGGGATATTTTCGACAAGAATATCTAAAGGGATGGTAGCATCTCTATCTAATTGAATGATATCACCCACTTCAAGGTTGATTAAGTCATTGACCTCGATGTGAGCATGTCCTAGCTTTATTAAAAGGTTTACTGTTGTGACCATCATCTGTTCTTTTATGCGGTTAATCCAAATGTGATCCACCTCAAGCTGTTCACTTTGAAAACCAACCGATAGCTTGGATTTGATGGGCTCTAATGTCGCATAGGGAATAACTATCTTGATAGTGCCAGAAACTTTCTCTAGTTCTACATCAAAAGTTGTAGCAATGACGACATCAGAGGGCGGTACAACAGCTACGAATTGTGGGTTGATCTCTGTGCGGCTATAACCAATTTTTAAGGGATAAACTGGTTCCCAGGCTTTTTCCAAGTCATCTAAGGCAGAAAGTACGACTTTTCTCGCAATCTTGATCTCGATTTGTGTAAAGTCTTTGCCCTCAATTTTTGTATAAGGGACGTCGTTGCCGCCAAAGAAGCTATCAACTAGAGCATAAAGTAGCTTTGATTCGATGACCATGATGGCAGCGCCGCGAAGAGGATCAAGTCGCAAGATATTTAAGCATGATGGTAGAGGTAGCGAGTTCATAAATTCTGAGAATTTCAAGGGTCCTGTTGAATTTACACTTAAGTTTGCCATCTTTCGTAAGCCGTTTGATAAGGTGACACGAAAAAGCCGAATAAATCGGTCGTGGATAATATCAAGTGTCGGCAAACGACCGCGGATAATCCTATCTTGATTGGCTAAGTCATACTGGACAACACCATCGGTTTCATCCGAGCCACCAAGAGCGTCTTCACTATCTACCTTGTTATCAGAGACCGCCGAAAGAAGAGCATCTACTTCGCTTTGCGATAAGACTTGATTCATAGCCTGATCCCGCTAAAGGGTTGTGTTTTACTCATTAGCTTAGCATTCATAAAGAAAGTGCTGATGAGCAAAATTGGCCCAGGGATCACTTGTATATAATCATTGAGCTTACGGGGTGGAAGGCCATTTACTTTAGGATGTCATCTATTCGGCTATCTTTTTTTAGTTCTTAAAGGAGAGGGGGTCTAGGGGGAAACTTCCCCCAGCGCAGGGGTCTGGGGAGCGCGCAGCTCCCCAGAACACCGTCTTATACCAGGCTGCTCTTACAAACTAGGCCAAGCCGATAATTCCACAAGTCGGACCGGATCAACCAAGTACTATGCAAAGAACGCAATAGCGTCAACTCAAATTCTTTAGCGCACCTGCTTCTTGAGAGTATGTAAGAGCAGCCTGGTATAAGACGGTGTTCTGGGGAGCTGCGCGCTCCCCAAACCCCTGCGCTGGGGGAAGTTTCCCCCTAGACCCCCTCTTCTGTAAGAACTAAAAAAAGATAGGCGGATAAAATGATATCCTAAAGCAAAGCTGCAGGTTTTAAAGAAAGCTGACTTAAAAACTTGCTAGGTGTTTTCTCCGCCAACCTTAAGTTAACGCATAGGGGTGGAAGGCTGCTCCAAGTGCAGCTGTCTTTGCATCCATTGGCTAAGCAGTGCCTGCCTGGCTCTGTCATCTAGATAGTAGGCATCGCCAAAAAGAGCTTTTGCCCGGCTTGTGAGTTCCCATAAAATAATGGCAGCACTTACTGAAATATTAAGACTTTCTACCATGCCGACCATAGGGATAGTGATGGCTTCATCGGCAAATTTTGACCAGTCAGGAGAAACTCCTTTGTGCTCATTACCCAGTAGCACAGCAATCTTTTGGTCTAATGCTAGCTCTGGTAATTTTTTAGCGTCTGGGCGGGGCATAGCGGCGACTATCTTATAGCCCTGTGCTTTAACCGCCTTGGCGCTTTCTTCAATGCTAGTATAGGTCGATAAAGATAGCCAACCGTCAACACCACGCGCTACTGTTGAAGGCTTAAATTTGCTAGTTAGGCGAACAATATCGACATTGCCAACACCGAAGGCTTCAGCGGAGCGTAGGCAAGCAGAAATATTATGGGGGTTTTCAACATCCTGTAGAATAAGGCGGATGAAATCAGTCCTCTTGTTAGCTACAGCTAACATTTTGGCACGTCTAATATCAGTTAGTTTGTCTTGGTGCAAAGACCAAAGATCTTGAGTCACGGTAATTCCTTGAGGAGATGATGCTTATTGCATGAATTGCAAGGCGCCTTGAGAAGATTTAGCAAGGAGAAGGCGAGATTGCTCGTCTTCGCCATCAAGAACTAAGGAGCCTGCTTGGGTTAATTCTAAAGCCTGGCCGACTAATGCTCCCAAGGATAAAGGGACATCAGCATGATTTTTTTCTTTCAAGACCCAATGTGATAAAAGGCGTAGCGCTTGTCGCCAATTTTCATTTTGTTCTTCCACCATTTGCTTTTTTCCTAGCATCACAGTGGCAATAGTCTCCAAGTTTTTGATCTTTCTTTTTACTTGCGGATGAGCAAACGGGTTTTGCTCAATAACGCTATTTAGCTTTTTTTCAAGCTCTATGGCCTTTTTTGCCATATGGCGGGCTTCTTTTAATTCTTGTGCCCATTGACTTTCTTTGGCGCGAAGAGATTTTTTTTCTTGGGCTAGCTCTTGGGTTAATTGTACTCGTAAGGCACTGGTTTCTTCAGAGCGTTCTTTTAGTTGTAAGGTGAGTACTTCAGCCTGGATTTTATAGTGTTCGGTTAAATCAGCAAGCTTGCGTATTTGGTTTTCTTGTTGGATAGCTTCATCAGCTCGTTTCTGTTTACTTTCCTCTTCTCGATCAAAGATAGCCTTGATTTTTTTTTCGAATTCTTTGGCGCGAGTGGTGCTGAATTGATTTTTTTCTTTGAGCTCTTCGTTTACCCGTTGGCACGCAGACAACTGTAAAGCAAGAGTTGCAATCGCTTTTTCTTTCTCGGCTATAGCAGTTTGCAGATGCAACCTATTTGTCTTCTCGTTATTAGCCCAGAAAGCGCAGGCTAAAAGCAGCCCTAAGCTTAGAATGGTAACTATTAGCATAAACATCTCTATTTCTCCTTTGCCCGCCTGCTAGTTAGGCATAGCTGGCGTTGTGATAAACGTTTTGCACATCGTCGTTATCTTCTAGTGCATTCACTAGCTTTTCTAACGTGTCTGCTTTTTCTTTGTCAATGGCCGTGAAATTTTCTGGGATGCGGACTAATTCACAGAAGTCTGGTTCGATGTTTAAGCTGTCAAGGCCAGCCTTCAAAGCCATAAAGTCATCGGGGGCTGAAATTACTTCATAGCTGTCTTCTTCCTCTTTGACATCTTCAGCACCTGATTCAAGGGCTTTGTCAAAAAAAGCATCATAATCGCTGATAGTTTTTTTGTTATAGACGATCATCCCTTTGCGGTGAAACATCCAGGAAACAGAACCATCAGTCCCTAGGTTGCCACCATTGCGAGAAAAGGCGTGGCGGACTTCTGCAACAGTGCGGTTTAAATTGTCAGTGAGGCATTCGACAAAAACAGCTACGCCAGCTGGCCCGTAGCCTTCATAAGTTTTTTCTGAGTAATTGAAATCGTCGCCTTCGCCAGTGCCTTTTTTAATTGCTCGTTGACAATTTTCTTTGGGCATATTGGCAGCTTTTGCTTTGGCTAGAGCGGCGCGTAAGCGGGGGTTATCTTCTGGGTTGCTACCGCCAGCGCGAGCAGCAACGGTCAGCTCAACGGCAATTTTGGTAAAAACCTTGCCTTTTTTTGCGTCTTGCGCCCCTTTGCGGTGTTGAATATTTTTCCATTTACTATGGCCTGCCATGAAATCTCCAAGAAAGTTAAAACCGAAAATGTTTAATGCGCTCGCCTTTGGAATCCATTTCAGTCATGACGGTGATGCCAATGTCTAAGTGAGTGTCCACAAAGCTACTAGTAATCGCTGAGTCGCTCTTTTCCGTCTTGACGCCTTCGGGGGTCATCGGCTTGTCACTCACTAGCAGCAAGGCTCCCCGACTGATATCGTTCATGAAGCCTACCATAAAAATAGTGGCTGTTTCCATATCAATACCCAAGACGCGTAAGCGCCGCAACCGTTCCTTGAAGGCAACGTCGTGTTCCCAAACACGGCGGTTGGTAGTGTAGATGACGCCTGTCCGGTAATCCATGTTATTTTCTACGATTTTTTGTGAAATATATTTATGTAGCTTAAATGAAGGTAAAGCAGGTACTTCAGGGGGGAAATAGTCGTCAGATGTTCCTTCCCCTCGAATGGCTGCTGTGGGTAAAATAAAATGGCCAATTTCTGTTGAACCTTTGATACCGCCGCATTTTCCCAAAAATAAGACGCCAAAAGGTGTGATAGCAGTGAGAAGATCCATAATAGTGGCGGCATTTGCCGAGCCTATGCCAAAGTTAATGATGGTCAGTCCTTCTTCGTTTGTGCAAGTCTGCATCGGCTTGTCTAAGCCTAAGATGGGTGCATTAAATCGCTTAGAGAATTTTTTCACATAGTCAGAGAAATTCGTGAGTAGAATTTTTTTACCAAAACCTTCAATTGGGGTTCCTGTGTAGCGTGGCAGCCAGTTTTTGACAATTTCAGCTTTTGTTTCCATGGCAATTCCTCTTGTGCGACTATGAGCGATTTTTGCTGCCAACTCCAATATTTTGAATTTGACGCCAGCGCTAATTAGTATAAGGCTTTTCAGATGCGGGCAAAAGACTGGAAGTTTTTTAGCGCTTAGTTTAAGTTTTTGGAAGGCCTCGTTTTAAGGATAGTCAAAATTGCGATATGTTAGTTTTAGTTTTGCCATAGTTTTCTTCTTGTTAGGTAGTTGTACACGCAAAGTTTCATCACCGCCTCCTTTTGACCCTGATGCAGTTAGTGTTGCTGTTCTTGGTGCTAGTGAGTCTTTAGGCGGG
>CALBMD010000118.1 GCA_937896265.1 uncultured Pseudomonadota bacterium | reverse complement strand
CCTGTTTGTCTTTATTCAAATGGGCTTGAAATGCCGCTAATAGGGTAATATTCTTTGTCACAACTAAAGTTGGCCCGGCATATTTAAATATCACTGCTAGCTCTTTTTTAAGATAACTTGTAGGAAATGTGTCTGCATCAAACAAAAGAACTGGTAATTTTCCCTTACTAATCTGCGAAAAAAACGAAGAAAAATCTTTATTCAAATACCATGAAATACCTAATTGAGAAAAAGAGTTAACGAGTGGATCCAAGCTCTCTCGACCGTTCCCAAGCACGGCGATCTCAAATTTATCTTTAGCATCTTCCTTTGACTTTGCATGAGCTGGAAGTAAATATTGGCGCAGAAAATCAGTTGCTGACACGATACCAACAACATTCTCTTTTTTTGGCTCTTTGCCCTTAAGCAAGGGAAAATGACGAACACCTTTGTCTAGATAAACGCTCAAAATATCCTGTTGATAGTTATCAACTGTAACAAAAGAAACAGGGCGAGTCATGATAGTAGAAACAGGGCGATCTAACTTATCTGGCACATCAACAAGAGTTAATTTACGAACAATGTCTCTTTCTGTGACAATGCCAACGACATTATCATGTTCATCTGATACCAAAACACTAGAGATTTTTTTATCAACCATGATCTCAATAGCCGCTTTAATAGTCGCCTGGCCTGTAACATAGACGACATTGGGGGTAATCACCTTGTCGCCAAACAAGTGCTTTACACTGGCATCGCTCATGGCTCCTCCGCCGCAATAACTGTGAGAAATCGCGATTTTTCAGGTAGTATTAGAAATAAACCTTTAGTATAGTCTATCATGAAGACTCACAGCATTTGATTCTCTAGTTTATCGGAAAAGCTATGAACCATCGAAAGGTGCTCATCCTAAGACATGGAGAAGCCTTACAGCAAAATTTTACTGACTTTGAACGGCCTTTGACTGAAGCAGGCCGCAAGGAAATAGCTTCGACAGCTGACCAATTGCAGATGGATTACCCTATCGCTATAGATGCTGTTTATGCTTCAAACGCCATAAGGGCTAAAACAAGCGCTGAGCTTTTTCTAAAAGCCTTACAATCAACGACACAGATACAAGTTGTAGAGAAGTTTTACCACGCTGATCTGCAATACTTTCGCGATTTTTTAGCGACAAGGGACAGCGATGAAAGCACCATCTTGCTTGTCGGCCACAACCCCATTCTCTCTGAGTTTGCTACCTATTTGACTGGTCAATCTATTAATTTAAGAACAGGAGAGTTGGCCTTGCTCAATTGCGAGCAGCAGGTTTGGAGTCAACTTATCTTTCCAAAAGCCTTTGATCTGTTAGATCTTATCTCACCCTTGTGAGTAAAAGCTTCACTAGACTTACCAAGTCTTCTCTGGACTGACTTTGAGCGACATGCTGTTCAAGTACAAAAATAGCCTCAGTAGTTTTTTGACTAGCCAAGCGAATAGTCTCTTCCGCTGCGCCATAACGCTTAACAAGCGATGACACCCACTGGGCTTCCAAGACAAGATCTACACTTGGTTCAAAAAGGCTGCCCAGGCGTTCTTTTTCCTCAGCAGAGGCTTGCTCCCAAACTAAAAGTACAGGCAAAGTTACCTTGCCTTCTAAAAGATCCGCAGCCACATTCTTACCTAATGTTTGAGCATCGCTTGTGAAATCTAAGGCATCATCGATCATTTGAAAAGCAATACCGACCGAATGACCAAACTTATTCAAAGCAGCTAGAACATTAGCATTTGCGCCAGCTAAAATCCCAGCAGCTTCACAGCAAGCACCCATCAAGCAACCTGTCTTAGCGCTAAGAATAGTAAAATAAAGCTCTTGGCCTATTTGTAAATTGAAAGAATGTTCAAGCTGCAAAAGCTCACCCTCGCTCATCTTACGGATCGAGCGAGCAAAGCATTCCACCAGCTTTAGCTCCCCAGACTGGGCCATAAGCTCGCTTGCTCGGGCATAAATTAAATCACCAAGCAAAATGGCTGAAACATCACCCCAAATTCGATTGGCACATGGTTTGTTGCGCCTTAGCACAGAGTTATCAATCACATCATCATGAAGTAAACTAGCTTGGTGTATATACTCACAAACACAAGCAATGCTGGCGCGAAAAGGACCCTGATAGCCAAAAAGATCACAGCTCAAGAAAAAAAGGCTTGGTCTAATAAATTTACCTGAGCTGGCGAAAATATGATCTAAAATCACATCTTGGGTCTTTGTTTCAGACTTAAGAAGTAGTCTTAGGTTGTCTTTGAGCTGGCGAAGGTCCTCGTCGATAGGCTGAAGTCTCTTAGAGATTTGGCCTGTTTTACTTGAAGCATCGCTAAAGGACTCAATCGGGTGCAAAGAAGCCACTTGTTACCTATCTCCTTTAAGCTAAAAGACTGCTTAAGGTCGAGAAAATTCAGAGCTAGAATATTCTAAAATTTAACGCAATGTCAACGAATCCTGGTTAATTTATCAGCACTTATACCGCTATCACTTAAAGCTTGTTCAAACTATTAATAGTATGTATAATTGCGCCCTCAAGCACCATCAGACAGTAAGGCTTTGTTTTCAATGGAAAATAGCATCCCTAGCATCCAACCATCGGTTGCCAGTAAAAAATCCATCGCTTCCACCGTCGATTTTGACTCCCTTCTAGCGCAAAAAGACGCCAGGAAAATTTTGCGAAAAATGCTTCCTCAAAAGCTTTATTACGCTCTAAAAGAGAAGGGGCCAGAAAATTGCTTAGCCGTCCTTGATCTACTAAGTAACGAGCAATTCCAACGCATCATCGATTATGATGTTTGGCATAAAGAGCGTTTAGTCCCAAAAAAACTTTTCAGTTGGCTTGAGCTATATCACGAGATCGAGCCCAAGAAGATGGTGGAACGCTTTGCTGACCTTGACGAAGAGTATCAAATTGCTGCACTAGCCCCTTTGCTGCGTTTTTATGATAACGATGACTTTGAAAGTTTAAGTGAAGATAAACAAGATCGTTTACAGCAGTTTCCAAACCAAGCTTTGTATTACGAAATTTGCTCTGATGATCCAGACATCCACCGCCAGATAACAACCCTACTTGAGACTGCCATGGGCGAAAATATGCGCTACGCTATCGCTCTAGTCAGCCATAGCGCCATGTCGCCACCTGAAGAGGCCGAGCACCTTTTGCAACAGTTTCGCAGCGCCCGTTTGCAAGAAGATGGCTTTGTACCTTTTACAGAAAGCCAAGAAATATTTTTGCCACTGGATCTACGAGCAAAGAAAAAACCAACCTTGATGAGCCTTGATTCAGCATTGAGCCTTGACTCTAAGGGTTTACTATTTCTTGATGAGGTTTTAAAAGTCGGGCAAAAGGGTGAGCACTATAAATCTTTGCCCGATCTACAGACTGCTTTATTATCCTGCGCGAACCATCTCTGCGCAGCTTTAGATATTGAGCCAAGTGATCGTCCAAGCCTTGAATTCCTACTAGGTCAGGCTCGATCACTTATTAGTCTAGCTCTTGAATATCTAAGCAACAGCGATCCTGAAACAGGTTTTGGCTTTTTAAAAACCGAATACCCCAAAGCTCTTTTCCGCTTCGGCCTCTTTTTATTGCAAGATTTACAATTATATGCAGTGAAGTCTCTAGCCTCTAGCACCCCAGAAAAAGCTAAAAAGCTCTTAGACTATTTAGTTCAGCAAAAGTTTGTCAGTTTAAAAAACTATATTGACACTCATCTGCTTGATCTACTTGGTTTTATTGACACACAAAGGCTTAGTGGTCTTTTATCTAGACTGCCACTTAGACTCAAGCAAGAGGGAGCTAATCGTTTAAGCCTTACTACCGTAGATTCTCTCAAAGATCTGATAGATTTCCGCAATGAATTAATAGCCTTAAACCTTAAATTACAGATAGAGGCTAACCAGCTGCCATCTAGCATTGATGAGTTAAAAAACTTGCTTCAAGCTAGACCACAATTGATCAATAACTTAGCAGTCTTTCAAGCTATAGACACCGCAAACGAGAATTCTATCTTGCAAATTTTAAGGACGCTATAATGAGCTTTGAACCCTTAAACGATCTTGAATGCAAACAACTCGCACAGATCATGAATATCAAGCATGCTGTCGGCCGTGGCACGCGCTTTTTTACAATCACGGTTAACCCAGAAAAAGAAGCCTGCCTGGTAAATGTCACTTTAAAGTGTGATGATCAAAGTTATTACTACCCGGTGCAAGGCCGAATAGAAATCGAAAGCCAAAATATCAGAGACAGTGTGCTTGCTTTACTTGATTATATCGACTGCTATTTCGAAGAGTTCTTTCAAGAAGATGAGAATATCTATTTACCCATCGACTGGAAAGAATATGCTTTTGAAGGCCTACAATTTCATTTAAGGGGTCAGATCCTTAATCTAAAGAGCGAGGCAGCAGCTGATCTTCTTCTCAATACAGAAAACGATCAACAGGTATAAACTCTTATAACCCCCTCTTAATTATCATCAGGGCTCAAAATATCAGCCAGGGGCCTTGATGTGCACCAATAACCAACAACTCCAATCAAAAAAAGTGCGCTTGATACCAAGTAACTGACTACATACCCTAAAGACATTGCCTACCTTTCATACCAAACGATGCTAGATCTCTAGCTAAAAATACCTTATTGCCCACCTTTAGAGCCAGCCTTTGTTCACCGATGAGCAAAACAGAGGAAACGATGCCAAGCGATGATTTTTTTTCAGGCTTTCTTTATGGCTTAAATCTAACAGATTTAGCCATCCCTTTTGGCTTTTTGATGTGGAGCCTTATCTTTCTAGTCAATCTAAGCCGGGTTGATTGCACATCACCTATCTTAGTGAGCATGTATCTAGCTTTTGCGGCAGCTAGCGGTATCGTCTTAATTATCATTATTCCCGAAGACTACACAGGTCGCTTTAGCTTTAAAGCACAAGCAACTTTGATCTCTCTTTGTACTTTTTTGGCAGGATGTCGCTGCCTGATAGAAGCAGTGCGAAGCACAAGAAAAAAACAAGCGGAGTAGGCGATGGCTAAGAAAAAACTTTATAAGGAAACTTATTACTCGCATCTTAGTATCAACAAAACGAAAAGAGCTGCCTTTTTGATGGTCTTTTCCATCTGTTATTCATTTACCGTCTTTTTTATTACTCGCAATTTATTTGCGCATGGCTCTTGGGTTTTCGTTGTTATACCTGTTACTTTATTAGGCATCCCCTTAGCTTTCTTCCCGCCAGTTGAGGAGTGGGTCTACAAACCATGGCAAACCAAACCTCAAAAATACGAGCGTCATTATAAGGATTAGGCTAGTCTTTGGCGCTTTTGCCAAAGACGCGTCCTGAGCCGTAGACAAAGGATCTCCCTGGAACCTAGCTCCGCGTGGAAATTTAGTCTATATTTCGCCTAGCACCATTCTTTGGAGGTTTAAAAATTGGGATACAGCTCGCTTTTAGCTTGCGTTAAAGACTTAGAGAATCGCGGCGATCTGGTTCGGATTCAAGAAGAAGTTGACCCTAATTTAGAGATGGCTCATATTCATCGACGCGTAGTCACAGCAAATGGCCCAGCGCTTTTCTTCGAGAAAGTACAAGGCAGCCCCTTTCCTGCCGTATCTAATCTGTTTGGCAAGCCACAAAGATGGCAGTATATCTTTCGTCAAGAGCTACCTATCCTAAAACAAGCAATGGAACTAGTTTCTGATCCAATTTTTTTCTTAAAAGATGCCGTGAAAACTCGCCAGTTCGCAAAACTATTTGCCCTTGCTAAGATGGGTTTTTCTGCGCTACCTAAAAGGACCCCACTGCAGAAAGCAGCTGTTTTTGCGCACAAAACCAATGTATCGCAACTACCCCAGTTAGTCAGCTGGCCAAAAGATGGCGGACCTTTTATTACCCTGCCACAAGTCTTTACTCTTGACCCCCTCAGCCCTAGCCTACTTAAGAGCAACCTCGGTATGTACCGAGTGCAACTAGCCGGCAATAACTATATTCCTAATCAAGAAGTAGGTCTGCATTACCAAATTCATCGCGGGATAGGTATTCACCATCAAAGAGCGCTAAAAGCTGGCAAAGATCTTTTTGTATCTATCTTTGTAGGAGGACCGCCAGCCCATAGCTTGGCTGCTGTGATGCCTTTGCCAGAAGGGTTATCTGAGCTTTTATTTGCTGGCATGCTTGCTGGCCGCCGCTTTCACTACAGCCAATTTGGCGAGCATATCTTATCAAGCGATGCTGATTTTTGCCTCATTGGCCGCGTTAGCGGCAATCAAACCAAACTGGAAGGACCCTTTGGCGACCACCTTGGTTACTACAGCCTTGCCCACTACTTTCCTTTCTTAAAGATCCAGGCCTGCTTTCATCGTAAAAAAGCTATCTGGCCCTTTACTGTTGTGGGCCGCCCCCCTCAAGAAGACAGCCAGTTTGGCCAGATGATTCATGAAATTACCAAAGCCATGATCCCAAAGAGCCTACCTGGCATAAAAGCCTTGCATGCGGTTGATGAATCAGGAGTACACCCTTTACTTTTAGCTCTAGGCAGTGAACGCTACGTGCCTTTTGCCGAAAAAAAACCGCTTGAGCTTTTGACGCAAGCCAATGCTATTCTTGGTTTTGGTCAATGCTCCTTGGCAAAATATCTTTTTATCGGCGCCCACGATGACGAGCCTGACCTTAATATTCACGATGTAAGCGCCTTTTTTAGCTATTTTTTAAGACGTGCGAACATGCGCCAAGATCTGCACTACCATACCAAGACTTCTATGGACACTCTCGATTACTCTGGCTGCGGCCTAAACAAAGGCTCAAAGCTAGTTATTGCTAGCTGCGGTGAGCCTATTCGCGACCTTGCGACATCGCTGCCAACAGGGTTTGTACTGCCCAAGCCTTTTAGCGAACCAAAAGTCATCCAGGAAGGTATTTTAGCTATACAGGCAGGAGCATTTCAGAACTACGATAGCGCCAAAAAAGAGATAGCTGCTCTTATTTCACAGCTAGAGCGCTATGAGCTAAAAGAATTACCACTTATAGTAATAGTAGATGATAGCGATTTTACAGCTAGAAGCTTCGCTAATTTTCTCTGGGTGTGTTTTACTCGCTCAAACCCATCGCACGATACCTACGGTACTTTCGCAAGCTTTGATCACTACCACTTTGGTTGTACTTCTTTGCTTATCGATGCTCGCATAAAACTTCATCATGCTCCAGTTTTAGCAGAGGATTTACATATAAAAGCTAAGGCCGATAGGTTTTTTCAAAAAAGTGGGCCGCTTGGCTTTTTAGATGCCTAGCAGACCCTGATTTAATCATAATGCGTTAAAATAATAAAAAATTCAAAAATCAGCGTATAAAAACTTCCAGAAATCGAGTTTTTATATGCGCTTTTTGCAAGGCCCTCAAAAAACAAAAAGGCAAGGCAACGAGGAAAAAGCGACGAGACAGTACCATAGTGGTACGGCGAGGAGCTTTGACAAAGTTAACGCAGCATTTTTGCTTTTTTCAGGGCCGACTATCTAAGGGTGAGGGCCTTGCTTATCAAGAACCTTGATCACCTCTTTTTCTACGCCCATTAGCACTTGCCAGGCTTTTAGATAGGCTAGACGGTCCTTATTTGCTGGCAGCCGTCGCAGGATATCAGAAATCTTTACCAGAGGCGTTGTAACAGGGGGGCTTGCTCGATAAAAACTCAAATAAAGGGTGGAACTCCCCCATGGAGCAAGAGGTAGTGGCTCTTGAAAATGCGGAAAAATCTCGAGAGCCTTTTTCTCAAAAGAAGGAGCAAAGACACTCTCTATCATCTGAGTCAAAAGCACAAATATTGAATCGCCACTGGTTTTATTGAGAACCAGACCACCATAGTCACCAGAGGTCGAAGCAAAAAGAATCGGTTCATTACTATTTTTTTGACAAGCAACCAGCAACAAAGCCGTGTCGGTTGGGCATGAATAGAGCATAGTTTTCTTTTATCCCGGGTCCGAATTTCTAGTTGTGTGCAGCGTTGCTTTGTCGTCGCGAAATCCTCATGTACCAATATGTACACTGCAGTTTCACTCCTCCTCGCGCCTTGCACCCAACCGAACTTCGAATCCTTTGAGTTTATTGATAACTTTCAAAAAATTTCACTTCTCGGTTTTATGAGGCGTTAGTTCAAAGCCATTTTGAGGAGAATCTGTTTGGTGACAGCTTTGAGCGTCTCCATGGTGCCAAGCTCTTCTGTAGCAATTGCCTCGATTTCTTGGGCACCACTTAGCAAAAACTCTGAGCGCAGGATATCCAAGGGCACTGTATTGGGCAAGTCTCTTTTATTAAACTGCAGGACCATCGGCGTTTGCAAGACCGATAACCCTTCATTTTTGAAGATGTTTTTCATCTCATTAAAGGCATCAACATTATCACCCACACGCTCAACACTTGAATCAAGAACAAAAACCACACCATCAACTCCCCGCAGCAGGATGCTTCGAAGCGTGGTATGAGGGGTTAACAAAGGCATCGCTAATAGATGTAGTTTTAGATGATGGCCATGCACCTGCCCAAGACTCAGGGGTAAAAAATCAAACAATTTTGTTTGCTCAGCCACCTCACTAAGCTCTACCAAACCTGCTTTGACTTCCTGCGCTAAGCTGGCATAGATAGCGCGCAAATTCGCTGTCTTACCTGATTTAGGCGCGCCTAAATAGACTATCTTGCAGTTAATTTCTTTAGCGTCTGTGTTGGTAAAAGCCATATCTTTAAGTCTAGCAGATGTACAGAGAAAACACGACCTTGCGTTTAAATTAAACAGAGCTCCCGCATCTTAATTTCCCTTGATACATTGAAAGCAGAGAGATCTGGGGCAACAAGTTTCGCAGTTTTTTTCCAAACTGCTGGGGTTCAAATCTAGAGACACTAGCCCTGTTCATTAAAATAGTTGCTGCTTAGGCTTAAGGCACCACCCTATGGCCTAAGTCCCAATGCTCATCTTTGTTGACAAGAATAGCAGGATTTTTACCAAGGCTAGCACCAAATTCTTGTTTTCCTGACGCAGATACTGCCCAAATAGGGCGGCGCAAGATGTCTTCAGATAGCACCTTAAGACCAATAGCATCCATTTTTGTTGGCGAAAATTCAATAATCCATTTTTGATAAAGACCGGCAAGCTCAGAAGCATCCTCACCGGCAAGCATTCTATTAAGAGCTTCCTTTTGTCCTGGTTTATTAAGGTCCTCTATGGCTTTTTGTGCTGCTATAGCTTTAGTCTGTGCTATCTCTGCATCAATCAGCAAACTTTTTGCTTGTCCAAGTGGTATTGCTAGTTCTTTAATTGTCTTTTCAGCGGTTTTTACTGCTGTTAGTTGCTCTTTAAAACTAGCTGATTTTCCCAAATTTTCTAGACGTTCAACCTCATCTCGGATTGCCCCTCTAAGGCTATTTCTAAAGATCTCTATATCTTGATCTGCTTTGTTAGTAAGGCGCTGTGCTACCGCAAAAATCATCTCCTGCTTTGCTCCCTCAACCCAAGCATCAATATCTTTTTTACTACCAATCGGTTTGCCGTTATGTAGCCTATCCGCTCCATAAAGAGCATAAAGCCCGCAATTACCATCTCCTTCCACACGGGTGATGCGTAAGATACTTTCCTTCTTTAATTGCCCTTTTAAAGCCCCTTCTTCCATGCTAGCAACTTCTTGGGTTGAGCGAATACGCACCCCTACCCCCTCGCCACCAGGAAAGTTTGTTGGCAATAACCTGCCATTTTCTATACCACGACTATCTTTCACAGGCGGTTTAGCTTCGACTTTCTGCACAAGAATGATGCTAAATCCATCATCAAGATCACGCACACTCGCTGGCCAATCTGCCCTTTGCAAGCTCCTCATCTCTACAAAATCAAAGTCGCTTATCATACGCCGTATAAAATCATTTTTTTTATCTTTGCTTATGACTACATAAGTCTTCTCTTTGCCAGCAAAAGAATTAGCAAAACTCGTAGGATTATCGCCAATAAAATCAAACCAAACTGCTTCAACTTCTATTTCTTTGTCTTTTTTGCTGGCTCCTAGCCTAACAGGGGCAATTTGCGGCAGCTCTTCTTTGGCACCACTATGGGTAAGTATCGGTTGTTTCGACTGCGGAGGTTTAGATAAGCCATGATCATTGAGCTTAACCTGCTTAGGCGTTTGGATAGTAAAACCCCCTCTCTGTTTACCGCTTTTGCGCAAAAGAGCAAAACCAAGAACACCTGCAACAGAGGCTCCTACCCCCATTGCAACGGCGCTGTTTTGGTCTAGCTCTGTTAAAGCCAAACCTTCTTTACTATTTTCATTTTCTTCAATGGGTTGATCTGTAATAAAAATAATCTTTTCACTTATAGACGCAACATCCTGTTTTTGCTTCTCCCCATTGAGATTAGACATGCCTTTATTATCTCTTCTTGTAAGACAAGAGCTAACCGAAAGAAAAAAAAGGACGAAAAAAATCGCACGCATGTTTTCCCCACTTGATTGCTAGATTTATCAAGACTGCTATTACTATTATACCGAGTTATTTATTTTGGAGTTTTCATTCTAGAAAAGCAGCGCTGGCGCTTGCTTGGCGAGAAGAGTTACAAACTATCTGTCGGCCCTGAAAAATCAAAATCGCTGCGTTAACTTCTCTAAACCCTTAGCCATGCAACTGCGGTTCCCATCATAGATAGTTTCTAGCAAGTTTTTAAGAGCTAGTTTGTAATAGCAGCCTGACATAAGACGGTGTTCTGGAATATAGGCTGCATGCAGCTAAGCAGATTTAAGTGTCAACTTTCTTAAAACCTAGGATGTAATCTATTGGCCTATCTTTTTTAGTTCTTAAAAAAGAGGGGGCCTAAGGGTGAACCTTCCCCCGGCGCAGGGGTCTAGGGGACGCGCAGCTCTCCAGAACACCGTCTTATGCCAGGCTGCTATTACAAACTAGCTCTTAAAAACTAACTAGAAACTACCTTGGCTGCTATTACAAATTAGCTCTTAAAAAGAGCTAGAAACTAGCTTGCTATGATTACGGTGAGAACCTCAATGCCTGGGGACATTCTCTAAACGAGGCTTTTTTGAAGGTTAAAGCTTCACTCTCATATCGTAGTGATCATGGCATTCTGGGTTCTTGCAGTAACTGAGAGCTAATTCCTGCTTGCGCTTGTGTTCAAGCTCTGATCTTACCGACATAATATGAGAGCATTTGTGGCATTTGGGATTATGGCAGCAAATTTTTCCACCATCCCATCCTGGATGATTGCGAGCCATTGTTACACCACATTCTTTACAACTTGGTATCATCAACTCTCGCGCTAGAGTTATAGGCACATAAATTGGCGCTACTGCCAAGCCTACGCCCGCCCAAGCAAGGCTAAGGGGCAGGGTCGCAAGTGAGGACATGCCACGGCCAATATTTGCTTCCTCTGTCGCAAAGAAAATATATGGCAACTGGACATTCATTGCCAAGGGACCAAACATTATCGCTGCACTCATCCCATGCTGCTGGCCATACTGCTGCCAAAACTCTTTCCAAGTAAATTGCCATTTTGTCTCCGGTACCTGCTCAAGACACAGATTGGTGACACAACGTGTGTTTCCTTGACTATCTTTAAAATGATAGGTGGTACGCGCTTTTTTCGCCTCTTCCTGTTTCTTCTGATAAGAAACCTCAGTATGGGCCGACTCATCACTGGATGCAAGACTATGATTTCCCAAAGAAACTGCCAGAACAAAACAAGCAAGATACTTCTTCATAAAAATCTCCCCTTAATTCAAAAGAGGCCTTATAGCATTCACATAAGTTACCTGGCAAGATGATTGTGGGTTTTGAGGAAAACGCTCATCAAAGCGAGTTTTAAGGATAGAAAAGAAGAAAAGCTAGATTCTTGCGCCTAAACCAGCCCAAAGCATAAAAAAGGTATCATAGCCAGCTTCGGTCTGTAAGAGCGTGTAGTTTCTAATCTCAAGCTTAAAAGCATAGCGCTCAAAGAAGTGAATTTTTTGACCAACCCCTAAGGTTAGGGTAGAATTTTGTTCTTTCTGGGCATCTGGCCGCCCTTTTTCGCCAATATACTGCGTCCAATCTACTTTTGGGTCTGTAGTACAGACACCAGCCACATCTTTACTACAAGGATCAACTCCATCAGGTGTTCCCTGAAATGTTTCAGAGCGCGCAAGCTTATCTAAGCCTTTTAACTTCGTTTGCGTAGGATAATAAGTTGAATAGGCCAGACCAGCACCAAAAGTAAAGAAAAGATCTAAATAAACTGTACCAGCTAAGAAAAAAAGCTGTTTGCCATAGAAGGGAGTCCACACACCGCTTAGCGTAAAAATCTGATCTAATTCCCGGATAGAGGTATAAGCAGGTCCAAAGTTAGCACCTGAAGGCAGAGGATGACTTTTGATGTAGCTCTCTGGGTCGCCATCCGCCTCGCTCAAGCAGGGGTTAAGCTGCGCTTTATTAGGGTTGTTAAAAAAGTGCTCAATACAGTAGCGCTCTTCTTTATCTGAGTTTTGTGACAAAAGCCCCTCAAGGCTTATGCCCCATTTCTCACTAAAAAAATAAGTTAACGCCCCATGACCCACATAGCTAAACACATAAGCCTGATTCATGATGACACCACCGTCTAGAACACTTAGCTCCACACGGTTTGCCTTGGGGAAAAGCTTCCACTTCAAAACATCTTTTTCTTCTCGCAGTAGTTTTTGATACTCGGTTTCAGCCTTAGCACCAAGCGAGGCAACCAAAGAGGTAACGAGGGCAACATTAAGAAAAAATCGTTTCATAGGCCTTTCTCAAAGAGAAAAGATCTGACCTAATGAAATCTTATCATCGTTAGCTAGCAATAAAACTGATGCCGTCTAGGTAGAAGCTACCTAGCGACAAACTCCTGCATCCTAGCCGCAAATTCTTCCATTGCCGCAAAAGTGCTTTGCTTTACAAGAGCTAAAGAAGCAAAGCTTGCGCCAACATCAAAATTGGTAGCCGATAAATAAAGCTTAAGTTTCGGCTCTGTTCCCGAAGGGCGAACACAGACCTTTAGCCCACCTGCAAGCCTAAACTCTAAAACATCCGAAGGCAAAAGCTCACCAAGACCCTTTAGATAGTCGATTTTTTCTGCTATGGGGTAACCGCACAAGGTTGCTTTAGCCTCGCGAAAAGCCTGCATCAAGCGGATAATTTTTTCACTGCCTAGAGCTCCCTCGAAAGTAAAACTCAGCAATTTCTCTAAGAAGTAGCCATGCTTTAGAAACAGTTGATCTAGCGCCTGCGTAGCAGTTAGGCCTTTTGTTTTTAGCTCACAAAAAAGCTCCGAAGCAATGGCCGCACTTAACACAGCATCCTTATCACGGACATTTTCGCCAGCTAAAAAGCCAAAGCTTTCCTCACCACCGCAAATAAATTGCTCAGCTGGCGAAGACGTCTTCCTACTTTCAATCAAGGCAGCTATCCACTTAAAGCCTGTCAAAGTGTCATAGCATTTAGCGTCATAATCCTTAGCAACCAGCGCTAAGAGGTCTGTTGTCACGATAGTTTTTACAATATAAGGATGAGCTGGCAGTTTCTTTGCTTGCTTTAGTTTACAAAACAAAAAATCAGTTAAAAGACAGGCGATTTCGTTGCCATTTAAATACTTAAATGAATCATCAGCCTCCCTGCAAACAACCCCAAGTCTATCGGCATCAGGATCAGTAGCAAGCACCAAATCAGCACCTTGTTTTCGCGCATACTCTAAGGCAATAGTCAAAGCCTCTGGTTCTTCAGGGTTTGGGCTTTTTACGCTAGGAAAGTTGCCATCAGGGGTTTTTTGTTCCTCAGGGATAAGAACTTGTGAAAACCCAAACATTTTAAGAATAGAAGGTATAGCAAAAACACCTGTACCATGCAGTGGCGAATAGACAATCTTATAGCTCTCTTTCCCTTCATTAACAAAGACATAGTCTTGAGCTACTGCCAGGTAACTTTTATCTAGTTCCTGCGAAATCTCACAAACCAACCCTTTGGCTAGAGCTTCTTGATATGGCACTCTGGCAAGATCGTAACCTTTTTGGGCTTCGTATTTAGCAACAATAGCTTCATCATGCGGCCCAACAATTTGAGCGCCATCAGACCAGTAAACCTTAAAACCGTTGTATTTAGGCGGATTATGAGATGCTGTGATAAAAACCCCAGCAGCACAATGCTCGCTACGAATCAAAAAGCTCAAATAGGAGACAGGCCGCATTTCTTTAAATAAAAGCACCTCAAACCCATTAGCTACAAATACCTCAGCACAACTCTTAGCAAAGTCTTTTGAGTTGTGTCTTGAATCATAACAAATAGCGATCTTCTTAGGTTGATTTGCTAAAAGCTTAGTATTGAGATATTGCGAAACAGCGGTGCAAGCCTTACGCAAGTTATAGCTATTTATACGCGCTGTCCCGGCACCCATAATACCGCGCATGCCCCCGGTGCCAAAACTCAGTTCTTTATAAAAGCGGTCGGTGAGCTCGCCTAGATTATTTTCAGCAACTAGTCGCGAAACCTCGCTTACTGTTTCAGGATCAAAAGTGTCTGACTTCATCCATTGCCGAGCTTTTTCTAAAATCGCTTGTGATTCCAAAATCGCCATGTAGCGCCCTTAAAAAAGAGAGGGTTTACAGTAAAGCCTGAGGATATATGAGGTATCTTGCCATTCCAAGGCCAGAATAGTAAAGCCCGCCCCCTAAAGCGCTGCAAGCCAAAGGCAGACAGAAATCCCTCTCAACCGTTGCTTTATTTGCCAATAAATTAGGGCTCTTAAACAAATGCGCCCTATCCTCTAAGATGCTTTGATCGCCAAAAAAAGCGAGAGAAAAGCTAGGCTCAACCTGGTTAATATCCTCAATCACATGGTTTAAAATATCGTAAGAATAAATAGCAAGGTCTGGAGAAAAAAGAATATTGCGCTGATAAGGGCTTTTCTTATCAACCTTGCTCAAATAACGTACAGCTGGTGAAACAAAAAACCCCCCTTCCTGACTAAGGGCAAGTTCTGCACCATAATGCCAAACACTTTCTGCTTCGCGATTGGCCATCGTTTGAAACCTAAGAAACTTTTCTACCGCTTTTCTGCTATAAAGTGGCCCCATCTGCGGGTCCTGATCTTCCTCGAAGAGATCAGTACGTCCTACCGTCATGGAGCTAATGCGGGCTAGCATAGCTTCTTTAAATTGACCCAAAAGCGATCTGTAAACAAAGACCCTGGAGGTGGCTGAGCAAAGCTGGCCAGCGCTTTTAAAAGCCCCATAGCAAATTTCTGCTACCGCTTGCTCGATATCTGCTGTTGAATGCACTAAAACGGTATTTTTGCCACCTGATTGCAAAACCAGCTGACGAGACCTATCCTCTTTAAGCTCAGTATGCAAAAGATCACAGTGCTCTTTAGAGCCAGTGTAGAAAACAGCGCGAATGCTTTCCATAGCAGAAACCAGGCGAAACTCTTCATAACCGCCAAACACCAA
>CALBMD010000117.1 GCA_937896265.1 uncultured Pseudomonadota bacterium | reverse complement strand
TCAGACGTGTGCTCTTCCGATCTGATAGCAAAGAAGGACTAGATGCAGTTAATACTTTGATTCCTATGTATGCAAATAATCAAAAAACATTACAAAAAGCCACAGATAAATTACTTGCAATCCCTGCGTATCGAAAAGGTGAAATTGGTCAAAAGATCATGAATCTAAGGCGCGGTATCCAGTATGAAATTATTTCGAAAGAATCATCTACTGCTAAGCGAGCTAAGATGTATCAGGCACAAGCAATGGCATCACCAAATGACAAAGATGCTGATAAGCTGTGGAATAATGCTGCAACAGATTATATTAAAGCAGGAAAAATAAAATCAGCTGCCAAATCTTACATGATGATTGTAAAAAAATATCCTAAGTCTCCTTTATATACTATGGCTTTGCTGCAATCAGGAAAATTAAATGAACAATTGGCAGATTTATCAGTTGCTAGTAGCCAATATATTTTGTTTGCAACGCAGTTTCCTGCTGCTAAAGAAGCGCCAGCAGCCAGACAGCAAGCATGCTTTATAGAAATAGCTCTTGACCTAGACGCTAGCAAAGTTTGCAAGAATTTTGCTTCTCTTCATCCGCAAGAAGGCATAGAAGCTATAGAAAAGCTTATTGAATTAAAATTTAGAAAGAAGAAATGGGCAGAGCTTGAAGATATTATTGAAAACTTCTATTTTAAAAAATTCAATTTGTCGGCTAATCAGAAGATCTTAGCCATCTATCGTTTGGCCAGGGGGCAAAGATTAACTCAAGCTTTAAAAAATAGGATCTTGTCAGCAGCTAGATCAGGAAAAGGCGTTTCAGGCGAGGCATTGCGGCATGTTGGAGAAGTCTTTTATGAAGAGACAGTTGGTGCTTATCAAGCTTTTATGAAGATGACTCTAAAGGGCGGTAATGTCAATGCTTTGCAAGGGTCTATTCAGGCAATGGGCGCAGAGATTGGGAAACTAGAGCAGCTTTATGCTAAGGTGTTTTCAACCCAAGATTCTCACTGGGCTATTTCAGCTTTTGCTAAGATCGGTTCAGCATACCAACACTTTGCTGACCAACTCAAAACGCCGCCTGAAATTCCTGGGGCCAATAGTTCTGAAGTGAAAGCACAGCTTGCTGGTTCAGTGGCAACTCTAGCTGAAAAAGCTAAGACATACTATCAGACGTGTATCCAAACTGCGCATCAGTTCTCTGTACTTAATCATGCGTTAGGTGATTGTATTAACAATCTAAAAACGATCCAGTCTCATTCTGATTTGTTTGTGGAATGGGTCTTTAGACCTGATTTTATAGCTAGTCCAATTTCAGAAAAACTGATCTCGGAAATACAATAGATGGTCGCAAAAATTTCATACTTGGTATTTTTCTTATTTCTTGTGGTGGGCTGCTTTGGGACAAAGCCTGATGCTGATAATCTTGAAACGACAGAGGAAAAAGAAGCCTTTCAAAAGAATGTCTATACGAAAGGTCCCTTTGTAAACAGCATAGCTAGAGGTGGCCTAACGTCAAGATCATTTGGCACAAAAAAAGCAAAAGCGCTTGTTCAGGAATATGTAAAAGAAGTAACGGCTGCTTCAGAAGGGTCAAAGGAAAAAGCAGAAGCATTTAATAATCTGATCATAGCCCAAAGGCTAGCCGGCACAACAACAGAAAATGTTTATAACACCATGAAGAAGCTTGCTAATCATGAAGCAGGAGAGCAGGGGTTTGGAAAAAATGAAAACGCTTATCTTGAGCTGGCGCTGGCAGGTATCAATAATAGTGACTACTCTTTTAGTGAGTTTTATCTCAATGATCTAGTTGAATCAAAAAACACCGTTATTAAAGCCTCTGCTTTAAATGCTATCGGTGTGATTCATTTTGCCGAAGGTCGCGAGCCAGAAGCGATCCAAACTTGGCAGAATGTTTTAAAGGTTGTTGATAATTTTCAAGCAGCTTATTTGAATTTGGGTTTTGCTTATTTGATGTTTGGTCATTTCGAAAAAGCAGCATCTTTCTTGGCTAAAGTCGAAGGAGATTGGTATGCCCAATCGGGCCAGCTTATCTCTTTTAAGAATTTAGGGGATAGCGAGAAGACTGCTGATACTTGCACTGAAGTGCTTAAACATGTGCCAAATCACAAGCAGACACTTTTTAACTGTGGTGTTTACTATTGGCAGGTCAAGAAGAATAGCAAAATGGCCAAGGAGTATATCGATAAAGCATTGAAGATACCAGGCGGCCCGGAGTCATGGGCAACTAGTGGGAAAAAAGTCTTTGATTCCATCCATTAAGTAGGTGAGAGGAATAAGCTGTGCTAAAGGTCATTATTAGGGTTCAAGGACAGGTCCCGACATTTGCTCTGCTTGATCAAACACGTCTGCTGTTTGGTTCTCTACCATCCAATCAGATTGTACTCTCTGCCAGCGGTATTGAGCCAATTCACGGCTTGCTTGAAGGCAGTGATGATGATCAGTGGCGTGTCATTGATTTAGACTCAAGCTCCGGTATCAAGGTTAATGGTTCAAAGATTAATACTGAACAAGTAGTTCAGGTTGGTGACACCATCGAATTTGGTGAAGCTAGCATGACGCTAGCTGTCTCTAACGATATAGAGATTGCACAACATCGCATTGAAGCTGGTTATCAGGTAAGCGAAACAGCAAGCAATGCACCAAAAGAACTTAACCTCTCACCTCCTGTAGAGCGTCGAGATGAAAACTTACTTTTTTCTCCTCGCAAGGCTAAACCTAGCGGTAATATTTTAGAAGTTGTTGCTTACTGGCAAGGTACTATCTTAGAGGTAGAGCACTTTCATCCTGATATTAAAGGCTATGATACGGTCACCATTGGTGATCCTACGAAGGCTCACTTCCTTGCCGCTAATAAAGATAACGTTGATTTCCATAAGTTAGCTGTAGTTAAAGAAAATGGCTTTAAGCTTAACCTCTTGCCTCATATGAAAGGTCGTATTAGCTATGGTGGCAAGGTAGAGAGTGTCAAAGGTGGTAGTTATAATCTGGGTCTGCGAGATATCTGTCATATCAGCGATGGCGAGATTCGTTATTTCTTCCTTTTTATGCAGCCGCCCAAGATTGTTCTCCCATATCTAGGTTATAAAGATCCTTTCTTTTTAGCTCTGAATTTTGTTTTTATGACACTATTTTTGTTTTCAACGATTGCTCTTTGGATAACAGAGCCAAAAAAAAACACCCATCTTTCGGATGATTACTGGTCTATTGTGAATGTCGTCGAAAAGCCAAAGGCTAAAGAACCTCAAAAAGAGATAAAGAAAGTTGAAGAAGTAAAGGTTGACCCCCCAAAACCGACAGCAATGCCTAAGCCGCCTGAGAAAAAGGTTCAGCCTGTTAAACAGATAGAGCCGGCCAAAAAGCCAGTTGAAGTGCCTAAGGAAGAAAAACCAAAGCCTACCGAGGTTTTAACAAAAAAGAAAGAAGCACCTAAAGTTGAAAAAAGCGAAAAAAATGTTGAGGCAGCTGCTTCACCGGCAAAAGCAAAAGGTGGTGGTGATAAGAAAGATACGGGAGCGGCTCGTCTTGGTACGCAAAAATCTGATATTAAAGGTGTGGAAGGGGCAAAGACCCACAAAGCGTCTGGTGTTAATCTTTCGCAGCTAGGTTTAGGAGTGGGGACAGTTTCATCAAAAACAGGTCAAACAGCTATTTACACCAATTTTAAATCTTCGGCAGGCGGAGCGGGGGCAGGCGCTGGCAGTGGCGCTAAAATGCTTGGCTTAGGTGGTATTGGAGCAGGTGCTTCTTTGGCTCTCGGAGGCGGTGGCAAGACAGCGCAAAATTTTGGTGATGGTGAGTCTGGTGTTTTAAATGATAAAAAAGGCGAGGGGGGCCTTGGTAAGGCTTTTGGGGGGGCGAGAAAACCGACCAGTGTTTCTGTTGGCGCAGGTGATCCTTTGGTGTCTGGAGGATTGAGCCAGAATGAAATTTTAGGGGTAATTCGGGCCAATTTGAATCAAATTAGACACTGTTATGAAACGCTTTTACAGCGTGAACCAGGAGCCTCAGGCAGTCTAAAAGTTCAATTTGAAATCGGTCTAGATGGCCGAGTTGCGGCAGTAAACCCAACAGCTTCAACGATTTCCGATCCCACAATGAAAAACTGCGTTTTAGGGGTTGTTCAGAGATGGAGTTTTCCTAAACCCCGCGGTGGGTCGCCAGTTCAAGTGAACTATCCGTTTACCTTCAATCCTATCTAGCATTGCCTCCCCTCTTGAGGTACTCTAAGTAGATGGCTTTGGAATTTAAGGAAGGATCCCTCTTCCTGAATCGACTTTTGCCTTGCAAAACCGTCACTCTAAAATGCTAGCCATCAACTTTTTTGACAAACTTTTTTGATAAAAAAATAGCTACGGTGAGACAAACATGACAGTAGTTTTAATAACTAATGACGATGGCATTTTTTCAGACGGGCTTTTAGCTTTAGCTCGTCGATTTGAGTCATTAGCTGATGTCTATATTGCCGCACCTACTATGGAGAAATCGGCGCAAAGCCATGCGATTACTATCGATCGACCTTTGCGCATAGACCCAGTATCGCTTGCTGGTTTGCGAGGGGTTGATAGGGCTTTTGCTATCGATGGTACACCAGCTGATTGTGTTAAATTAGCTCTAGATAGTATCTTACCCAAGAAACCAGACTGGGTAATAAGCGGCATTAATCTTGGAGCGAATTTAGGTCAAGATACCCTTTACTCTGGAACGGTTAGCGCAGCTATGGAGGGGGTGCTTGGAGGCTGTCGCGCTATGGCTATATCTATTCATAATCCAGCTAATATGGGTTATGAATTCGAAACGGCTGCAGAAGTAGCAGCTCAAGTGTTTAAGCAGCGGGATGAGTTTAGTTTCATCCACCGTGCTTTGCTAAACATCAATGTTCCAAACGTGGTTCCTAAGGATATTAAAGGAATCCGCGGAGCTTCGTTGGGTTTTCGCAATTATGATGATGCTTACCTAAAGCGTCGCGATCCCAAGGGACGTTTATATTACTGGCTTGGGGCTCAAAATGAAGCCTATCAGCCGATCGAGAATTCTGATTGCCATTGGGTAGAGCAAGGTTATGCAGCAATTACTGTGTTGCAACCGACTCTTTTTGCACCCGAATTACAAAATCGGCTAGATCAGATTCAATTTTGCCACCTTGGAGATAATCAAACTCCAGCAGGTGCCTTTTCTTAGAAAATAGGAGTTTTATGGGGTCATTTCGAACTACTAGCGTCCTTCTTTGCGTGTTGCTGCTCTGCGTTTCTTGCCTAAGCCAGAAAAAAGAAAAAGGTTTAGGTGTCTTAAGGTACAAGGTGAGTCATGGTGACACTCTTTACACTATTGCTCAAAAAACACACGTGCCATGGCCCCAGATTATGGATTGGAATAAGCTGATAAACCCTAACCGGCTTGAGGTAGGGAGTCTCTTAAATCTTGGCTTTACAGATGTTGAAGATATAGAAAATGAGCAGCCATCTATAAAGTTTCACCAAAGTAATAAAAAAGAGAGTTGGCTTGATGATAGTTCAAATATTATTTGGCCAGCCCGTGGTCGTGTAACATCAGGGTTTGGTTTTCGGCGCGGGAAACTGCATGCTGGTATAGACATTTCAGCGCCTTCAGGTTCTGCTATTTTTGTAGTTGATGATGGCGTAGTTGAGGATGTTGGCCACCGAAAAGGGTATGGCCGGGTCATTGTTGTAAGTCATAAAAAAGGCTTTAAAACTAGATATGCTCACTTAAAGCGGATGAATGTAAAGAAAGGCCAGATCTTAAAGCAAGGCGATGTTATTGGTTATATGGGTGCCTCTGGCAACGCTCGTGGGGTCCACTTACATTTTGAATATCGAAGTGATAATGATATCCCTCTTGACCCAAAGCACCTTTTACCAAGGGTTAACATAGCCTCAACCCTTGTTGCGCAACAGCCTATAAAGATTCGTAAAAATAAATAAAATTTAAATTAATATAAATTTTTCTGCTGCCTTCCGATACGCCTAGAGGGTTTGGCCCTCTTAGGAGTTGGTATCTACAATGAAGGACACAAGTAAAAAATTTGTCATTAAAGAAGCTACGCGTAAGCGTTGTCAGGTTTTTCCCTATGATGAGAAAAGCAAGAAGCGTTTCATGCCCATTAGCTTAGAGCACTTTGAGTATCTTAAAGACGCTAAGAGCATTGATTTTAGTTTGTACTTTCGTAATCACAAAGAAATAATTGAATTTATTAAGCCTAATGAATTATCTCATGAGCTTTTGGTGCAAATGCAAGGTGCAACTCTTATTGCTGACGCTGATGTTGAAGTTTGCCTCTTGCGCTCCGATTATCCCCGCTATGAAATGGTTATAACTGAAGCGCGTAAGCGCAAAATGAAAAACGTATTTGAGCGAGATCAAACTCTTGATGTTAATGTTATGGAAGTTTACGGCACCCTTAGTGCAGCAAGCCAAATGATTGTGCGTGGGGGTATCAATGCAGAGGTGGCTAGTAAAGCGACTGATGCTGCAACAATGATTATGCAAATCCAGCTAAAGCACGAAGTGGCTCTTGGTACTTTAAGCCGTATGGTGCAATGCGATAGCACCCTTTATGATCACTCAGCATCTGTAGCAATGTTGAGTTCTATTATCGCTACCAGAATCTTAAAAAAGCCTTTATCGCTGAAAGAAGCAGTGCTTGTAGCACAGTGTGGTCTCTACCATGATGCTGGTAAAGCCTGTGTGCCAAATCATGTTCTTAATAAGCCAGGGATTTTCTCAGAAGAAGAATTTGAGGTGATGAAAAATCACACTCTTTATGGACATGATGAGCTTATGAAAGCAATCCGAACCGGTGCACCTATTGATCCATTAGCGGCTAGAGTGGCTCTTGAGCATCATGAACGTTTTAACGGTATGGGTTATCCTCATAAAAAGAAGGGGCGCCTTGAAGAGGATCCAAATGGTATTCATCTCTACACACGTATTGTCGCCATTGCTGATGTCTATTCTGCTTTGCTCATGAAAAGAGTATATAAGGAAGCTATGTCATCTCAGGAAGCTATTGAATTAATGAAAACATTTGCTGATCGGGACTTTGATCCAGAGATTTTCGCTCCTTTTTATGACAGCATTCATGCCAGCATTGAGACTTTTAAGCAAAGAGAAAAGCAACTCAAGGGCGGTGTTGTTAAGATGATTGGCGAAAATGACAGCTTTATACAAGCTATTATTGAGACAAAGCGCGAAAGCTCTAAGAAATAGCCGCTACATTTAAGTTTTCTAAGAACCCGTCGTCTATTATTATGATGAACTAAAGAAGGATCTCACCTACGAGACTTCCTCTAAAGCGCTCTGCTTGGTGAAGTTTCAAATATCTTTTTTCTTTTCCTATCAGTAATAGGGGGCTGTATTTTGGATCAGGCTGTACAAATTTTTGGTCGATTTTCTGTTAAAAAAGCTTTATGGGGACTTTTTTTTCTCCATATCCTTTTTCATTTGCCAATGCTTAATACGCCTCCCGTTGGGCTTCATTATTGGCGGCAAATTGTTGGTCATTCTATGGCTCGTAATTATTTTACAGAGCCATCTAGCTTCCTAGAAAGCCGCGTTGATATCCGTACAGAGCCTGAAGATAGCGGTATTATTTATCATGAATTTCCTCTTACCTACTGGCTAGCAGGGCAGAGTTATGCGCTATTTGGTGTGCAAAATATCACACCTAGACTCATTGCTCTGTTATTTAACCTGCTTCTTATATTTTTTGCTTATCGTTTAGCAAGGGTCTTAGAATATGACCCTGAAAAAGCGTTTTTGTTTTCTTTTCTACTTACCTCGGCGCCCCTTTATTTTTATTACTCAGTGGCATTGACACCGGATATCTTGGGTTTGACATTTTTTATTGGCGGTCTTGCTTACTTTCTATCTTCTTTAAAAGAAAAGGGTTTTAGCTCCTTCTTGTTTGGTACAGGGCTTTTAATCTTGGGCACTCTCTGTAAACCAACCTATCTGTTCTTTGGGCTAGCCGTTGCGGTGCCTTTTTTTATCCTACTAAAAAAGGAGAGAAAGCTCGCTATCTTATGGCGAGGTTTGGCTGCAGGCACTGCCGTTTTAGCGACTAACGCCTATATCCTAAGGCAGTCAAAAATATTTTATGATCAATCTCCATCTGAGCGTCAGTTGCATACCCCCATAGGCCCAGCGGAGAGTTTTGGCCCATTAAAAGAGGTCCTTGAGCCGTGGTTGCGTGCTGTAACAACCTGGTTTATTGAAGTCGAAGTTGGTTATCTTGTCTTACCAGCTTTCCTTGTTGGTTTATGGCAGGTTTGGCAAGCGCCGCGCTTTCGCTCTTTTAGCGCTGCTTTTTGGTTGAGTTGGTTTGTTGGTTTTTGCGTCTATTTCTACTTTTTTGGCTCGCGTTTTGCTCATCACGACTATTACATGACCTGTATTCTGCCAATAGTAGCTATCTTAAGCGCAGGGGGCCTTCTTTTCATTAGTAAGAAGCCTTGGTTTGGCAAGCGGCTTTTATACATTTTAGCTCTTATCTTTCTTGCCGGTTATATAAGAGTTGCTGGTCGCTGGTTTTTTAATCCTGGTCTACCAAATGCTTTGGTGTATCAAGGAAGACAAATTTCTCAAGACATTCCAGAAAAGGATTTGATTTTTGTTGGTGG
>CALBMD010000116.1 GCA_937896265.1 uncultured Pseudomonadota bacterium | reverse complement strand
AGACATCTTCTTACTAATTTTATCCAAGATTAAAAGAGATGTGACTATTGGGACAATCTTACCAGATTCAATCCCCCATTTATCTTCTATTTTTTTTATTTTTTCTAGAGCAAAAATTTTGTCAAGAATGATGTGGATTCTACTGACGCCAAAAGAGTAAAAATTTACTGAACTGAGCTTGCCAAAACCTTGATCTTGACTGTCGATATTAGCAAAATCCTTAATAGATCCGGAGTAAACGACTGCCATATCAAAGAATGAAGCGAAGGCATGGCCAATACTGTCGATGCTTTTTATCAAAACATCATTAAATTGCGTAAAATCGCTTCTTTTTATTTCACCAAGATGATTAAGATTTAAATATTTTCGCAGATCTAAAGCACCCAGCGTCAAAGAACTAGCTGCAATCATTTTCGAGCCTTTAGCTAAAAAAAGCTCCGACGAGCCGCCACCAATATCAGCTCCAAAAAACACTTTATCTGCTAATAAAAGACCTGCTCTGACGCCAATAGCAGTCAGCCTAGCTTCTTCCTTACCTTCAATAACTGCTACCTTAATACCTGTTTTTTGCTCAATTTTATCAATAAGTAAATTTGCATTTGTTGCAACACGTAAGGCATAAGTTGCGACAGCTAAAATCTTTGCTTGATAACCACGCGCTATTTCATTCAGCTTTTGGATATAGCTGACAACTTCTTCAAGCAAATCTTCTGAAAAACTAAAATCATCACCAAGCTTAGAAGCAAGCTGTGACTGAGTTTTATAAGAATCTATGACTAGCACCTGCCCTGATTTTAGGACCTTAGCAATGATCATATGGATAGAGTTTGACCCTATATCAATAGCTGCTAAATATTCCATACTCACTCTTTTTTTTGGCTCATCTGTTTTTGGCTCTGGTTTGCTGCAATAGGGCGTATTTCCCCATTTTTGCTGTCAAAACGAATAGCACTCTCATAGGGAATTGACTCAATCCCCTCTTCCCGCACTTTATTTATAAAATATTTCTGTACCCTAAAAGGTATTTCATCTGGTTTTGGCATTATCTGGATATAGCTACCATCTGCGGTTAAAATCCTTACTTTCGTATTATCTCGCCAATAGATAGCCAAAATTTCATCAATTAAATAGTTTTTGCATGCTTCATCTTGGATAGGAAACATGATTTCGACTCGCCTATCCATGGACCTGCTCATCCAATCAGCACTTCCTAAAAAGACCCGACGTTTTTGACCATTTTGAAAGCAATAGATTCGTGAATGCTCAAGAAAACCATCTACTAACGATCGAACTTCAATATTTTGACTCAGCCCAGCTACTCCTGGCCTAAGAGCACAAACCCCCCGAACAAGAAGTCTTATTTTTACACCAAGACAAGAAGCCTCATATAATTTATCGATGATAGCTTTATCAACAAGACCATTTATTTTGGCTATGATGAGGCCATTTTGGCCATGAGCATGATCTTGACATACTTCATCAATCAATTGACAAATTTTCTCTCGCAAAAAGAGAGGAGCAACTACCAAATGCGCAAATGGGGGGTTTTGTTTCAGCTCATCTTGTTTCCAAGCAAATAAATTCAAACCTGTCAAAAGATTAAAAAGAGCAGCTACCTCCTTTGTAATCTTTGGATCTTTAGTGAAAAAACCAATATCCGTATACATTTTAGCTGTTGTAGCATTATAGTTACCAGTTGATAAGTGCCCATACTGGATTAGCTTATCTTTTTCTTTCCGAACAACTAAGGTCATTTTAGCGTGTGTTTTTAAACCAACGAAACCAAAAACAACATTGATACCAGCTCGTTCCAAACGTCTAGCCCAGGCAATATTATTTTGCTCATCAAACCTTGCTTTCAATTCTAAAACAGCCGTGACCTGTTTACCATTTTTAGCTGCCTGAATAAGGGCTTCCATGATAGGAGCGTCACCTGAAATACGATAAAGAGTTTGCTTGATAGCTAGAACATCAGCATCGCATGCAGCTGAGGTTAAAAACTCAATGACTGTATAAAAGCTTTCATAAGGATGATGGACTAAAAAATCACCTCGAGCAATGAGAGAAAAAATACTTTCTGATGTTTGGAATTTAAGAGAAAACCTTGGATTAAAAGACTCTTCTTTTAAGTGCTTATAGGGCAATTTATAGAGAGCCATGAGGCCAGGGACATCAAATGGTGAGTCGATAATAAAAAAATTCTGATCGCTAATGTTGAAAATTTTCCCTAGCTCTGCCTTTAACATAGGGGAGACACTTTTACTTATTTCGATCCAAACGATTTCTTTTGCTTCTTTTTTGCTAATCTCTTCTTGAATAGAAGTTAAAAGGTCAACAACACTATTTTCTAAAAGATAGTAATCAGCGTTGCGAATCACTCGCATCTGGTGACAATTTGCAATTTGTAGTCCAAAGAAAAGATCATCCAAATTATGCATGATCAAATCTTCAAGCAAGATAAAATGAGACAATCTGTCTGTATCTTTTATTTCAATAAGTCTAGGTAAATTAGCAGGTATTTCGACAAACCCAAGCATTGCTTGGGATGCACTTATCTGCTCTTTTTCCTTAAACTCAACAACAAGGTAGATGCTCGTATTATTTAAAAAGGGATAAGGGTGGGTTGGTTCTACAGCCAAAGGGGTGAGTACCGGAAAAATATCTTTTTTAAACAAAGCTTTTAGTTTGTGCTTTTCTTCCTGATTTGCGCTTTTATAGCTCGCAATAATAATACCATGTTGATTTAGCTCTTTCTGTAGACTCTCATGAAAAAAACGCATCTGCTTTTCTTTTAAAGCTTTTGCTTTTTTTGTCACTTCGCCCAACACCTCATCGAGGTCTTTTTGATCTGGAGACTCGCACTTAGCAAATCCATCTTGCAAAAGCTTCTTCAAACCAGCGACGCGAATCATTGCAAATTCATCAAGGCTGGCTGAAAAGATTGATAGAAACCTTAATTTTTCAAGCAGAGGCAAAGAAGGATCCATTGCTTCTTCTAAGATACGTTCACCAAACGAGAGCCAACTTACTTCTCGATTAATATAGCGATCGCTTTCAATCATAGCTTTTCCAATGGCATGCTTCTTCTATACTTGCAAACGACCAAGCTTCGTCTTTTGCACCTAAAAATGCGTGTACATAAATTCCAATTTTTCTTTCCACTAGCAAGCTTTTATGCAGAGGTGAAAATAGCTTAAGCCTTACCTCGCTTGTAACAGAAAGAACCCCCAAATAAAACTGCTCCGGCTGATCTAAAATCGACCCATCTTCGGCGCTGATTGCAACAGCATAAAAACCATGGCCTACAAGCTTTTGCTCTATATCTAAAAGATAATCAGAAGCCGTAAGATACGCTTTGAGCAAATATGGCCTGCCTAGCATCTGTTGTACTTCCTGAAAATGCTCTGGCAAGGCTAATAAACTGCGAATACGTGACGAGCTTATAGGACTTAACATTAAGTTTTTTGGCTTGACAATATAAACCTCTATTCCATCTCTTTGCCCATGTTCAAAAAGCCATTGAGCAGAGCCTTGGCGTTTAAAGCCGAAATGAAAATTATAACCCACCACAACAACCTTAGCATTGAGGGCTATTTTTAGCCAAACTCGATAGAAATCCTCGGCACTGAGCAAGGAAAACTCTCTATCAAATTTCTGCTCTAAATAGTAATCAGCACCCGCTTCACTAAAAGCCTGAATTTTTTGAGCTGGAGTAAAAAGTTGCTCTTTCGCAGAGGAGCGACCGAAATACTGACTTGGATTGGGGCTAAAAGTTAAAACACAAACTTTGCCCAGCCCTTTGGCTCTAAGTGTTAAACACTGCGACAAAAGACTCTGATGACCTAGATGGAAGCCATCGAAATTACCGATTAAAACAATTGTCGCTTGCGCCAAAGCTCTATCTATCTTATCTAAGTACCTAGCATCTAAACTAGCGATTAGATCCAACTTAATTAGTCCTTACCACTATGTGAAAGCTAAAACGGCTATGAACAAATATGCTGTGTTAGGACAACATATTCAATACTCCAGATCACCTCAAATTCATTTGGCCAGTGCTCACTATCTTCGCCTTAAGATAGAGTATACGATATTAGACTATAGCCCAGATGATCTAAACCGCTTTCTCACAGAAGAAGCTTATTTTGCCTATTCAGGCCTAAATGTCACAACACCCTACAAGGAACTTTTAGCTAGACATTTCAAGTCACCTAACAGTTCTATCAACACCATTAAAATTGACCAAAATCATGTTCAAACTTACTCAACAGATGCCTATGGCTTTCAGCTTGCCCTTAATCGAGTAAAAATCAATCTTACAGCGCTTAAACACGTCTATTTTTTAGGAAATGGCGGCGCAACAACAGCTTTGATAGCCTTTCTTAGTCAGCACTTTCCTCATCTTAAGTTTTATGTCTTAAGACGAAACCCTGAAAAAGACGATGGTTTTTTGATGATGGGAGTCAAAACCTTAAATTTTTGCCCGAAAGAGCTGCAAGCATGCTTGTATAATGAGGAAAGCTCGCTCATTGTACAAGCATGCCTACCTCGTGCCCCTATTGCTGCTTTTATGCAAGAGATACAGCGGTTTAAAGGGATTTTTTTTGACCTCAACTATAATCAGCCCTCTCTTGAAACCTTAGCAACTAAACTTGGTATAAGGTATCAAGCGGGCTTACCTATGCTTCTTGGCCAAGCTATAGCTGCTCAAAACATTTGGTGGGGGCAAAGCGCTTCATTTGACTTTTTAATGAACGAGCTTACTAGTAAAGGGGCTCTTTAATGCCTTCTCCTTATGAACTGAGAGAAAGCCTGAAAAATGAAGCTCTAGCAAAAGGTCTGCTTTTTTTAGGTATTGTAGAGCTTAGCTCTAAACGCTACCACGACTATGTTCTCTGGCTTAACAAAGGCTACCATGGCCAAATGAGCTATTTAGAAAACAATATGTCATTACGCCAAAATCCAAGCGAACTAGTTGGTACCAAGGGTTCTGGCTTGATCTTTGCTCTAAATTATAAACAAGAAGATTCACTAACCTTATTAAAGAACAGGGATTTTGCAAGCATTGCCCAGTATGCCAGGCTAAAAGACTACCATCGCTTCTTTAAGCAAAAGCTCGCGCAAATCATAACTAAAATTGATCTCTTAAAGGGAGCTAAGGTATGCGTCGACAGCATACCCATTTTAGAAAAAGATTTAGCAGCACAAACAGCGCTTGGTTTTATCGGGAAAAACACTTTATATATCCATCCAAATTATGGCAGCCTCTTGCTTTTGGGGGAAATTTTAACACCTCTAACCCTATCTCTTGATCATAAAGTAGAAGTAAATCCAAGCATTAGGCAGGAGATTGGCGGCTGTGGTAGCTGCAAACGCTGCCAAGTCTATTGCCCAACAGGGGCCTTGAATGAAAGCTATGTACTTGATAGTCGCAAATGCCTTTCATATCTAACTATTGAGCATCGCGGAGCTATTCCTATCCTCTATTGGCCTCACCTTAAAACTTATTTCTTTGGCTGCGATCTTTGTCAGCTGGTCTGTCCTTACAACAAAAAAACCCCTTATGGCCAGGACCTGCCACTGCTTGACAGGTTAAAAGACCTTGATCTTTTTAAAGTCGCAACCATGAATCAAAATTTTTATGAGACTATTTTTGGCGGCAGCCCTCTTACCAGAGCCAAAATTGATGGCTTAAAGCGCAATGCTTTGATCTACCTAGTAGTTAAAAAAGACACTCGCCTACCCCTAGCCTTAGAACTTTTAAAAGACGATAAAGCAAGCGTCATCAAAGAAACAATAGCTCAAATTCCAGAGTATTATCGATCGCTTACCTGCTGATTAATCAAAATAGCAGCATAGGAATTGAAAGCCTCAGAAAACCCAATAAGATCACCCGGCTTATCAGGACCTGCTTTAGCGGTAGTATCTAACCTGGCTTTAAGCAACATTTTTTGGGGTATCTGCAGGTTGGGATTCATTACCATTAAGTTGGCAGGAGTTAGGTTAAAAGACAAAAACTCCCCCTTAGCATCCTCACTTAACTCAAAGCGAGCGGCGCCAAAAGGAGGACCTTTTTGGCTGGCATCAAAGACGCTGATAAAAACAGTGCGAATGCCAATCGCTTGCGTTAATAAGCTATTATCAAGCGCTACCGTACCTGAGACATAAACTACGGGTTTTGTACTAAATCGACTTAAAGCGATACCAAGAGTCGCTAGAATACCTAGCCCAAAAGCAACAGCCAAGATCCGTATTTGCCTAGGATTCATTGTTTATTTCCTCCAAATTGAAACAGCATTGCCTAGACGGCAAACTTGATTTAGAATCCCTGCTTAAATTTAAGATGCTAACAGTAAAGCCTATGGACAAGCAATTTCGAAAACTTGGCAAACCTATTACCCATGACCTATGCGGTCTTAGGCTTGACTATTATCTAGGTCAAGAGTTTCGCTTTCACTCTCGCTACCGATGGTCCAAGATCATCAAAAGCCAAGAGCTTAGAGTCAATGAGGGAGCCGTAAAACCCTCTTACCGGCTGCGAAAAGATGACGAAATTTTTTATTTTTCCCCTCAAGAAAATGAGCCAACAGTTGATGTCAAAATTTACCCTCTTTGGCAAAAAGAAAGTGTCATGGCTGTTTATAAGCCATCAAACCTACCTATGCATGAAGGCGGCGCCTACCACTTAAACACTTTCCACCAGCTTTTAGCTGATACCTTTGGCCCTGGCTGGGCTGCTGTTCATAGGCTAGATCGCGAAACAAGCGGTATTGTTATCTGTGCGCAAGAAAAAGGCCCTCGCGCTTTCTTAAGCCAAAAACTACGGGAAAGAACAGTCGAAAAAAAATATCTCGCCATTGGTATCGGAGAGCCAACTCAAGAGGCGTGGGAGGTCAACCAGCCGATCGGTAAAGCTAAAAACACCCGTTTTCGCACCAAGCAGGCAGTTTGCCCAGACGGGCTAAAGTCTTTAACAACATTTCGCGTTTTGGCAAAAAAACAAGGATTTTGCCTGCTAGAAGCTTCACCGAAAACAGGCAGAACACATCAAATTCGAGTGCATGCAGCATGGTCAGGCTTGCCACTTGTCGGTGATAAAAATTACTGTCCAGATGAATCTGTATACCTTGACTACCTTGAACAAGGTTTCACTGCCAAAACTCGCCAAGCATGCTTCTTTGACAGGCTCTGCCTGCATGCGACAGCGATTAGCTTTCAAGATGCAGATGGGCAGGATGTAAAAATTTCAGCGCCTATGCCTGAGGATATGGCTCACATCTGGTCTCTGTTATAATAAAAAAGAAGCAAAATTTGATTTGATGATAGGGCTTTTTTTGTCTAAATATAGCTTCATATCTCTGTTGGCACTCAATATCATCTTATCAAGCTGCGTCAGCTTAAAAGATTTAACTGTCTTTGACCCCTGTCCTGAAGCGATGGTTCTCTTATCGAGCACAGAGACAAAAGCGACCTGCGTTGATCGCTATGAATATTCAGGTGAGTCGCAAAAACTAGCCACAGCCTACCCTAAAAGTAGGTTAAATTACTATGACTGCAGGGCTATTTGCACTATGCATGGCAAAAGGCTTGCTACTTCCTTAGAATGGCAAAAAGCTTGCAAAGGCACAGATCCCAAACACTGCAATATATTTCGCCGTCACCCAATCGTACGTAAACAGCAAGATAAAAAACCCTGGGTGTTTCAGGGTAAAAACTGCAAAGATCCTCGCTACAGCTGGGGAATTTGCTTAAATGACCCAAGTATCAATCAACAAACAGAATCTCTTGGTTTTAACGAAGAGTTTTCTGCTTGCAGATCTCATATTGGCGCCGTTAACATGATCGGCAATCTTGGCGAATGGGTCGAAGATAAAATGATAAGATCTGGACAGGTTGTTGGTCGCTTCAATGGCGGCCTTTATCCGCAAATTAAATCTTCATGCAACTATACGACCATCGCTCACTCTCATAATTACCGCGATTATTCGACCGGCTGTCGCTGCGTCATGGATATTATCTTATAATGCTAGTGTGTTTTATCGGCAAATCCTAAGACACCTGCTACTTGCTCTAAATCAAGATCAAGATCTTTGCTCTCAAGCTCAGCTAGAGCCGAATTGATGGAGCTTTTTTCTGGTTGGAAAGATTCAATAGATGGTAAATCCTTGAGAGAGGCTAAGTTATAGACACGTAAGAATTCTTCTGTCGTGGCAAAAAGCATGGGCCTGCCAGCGATTTCTTTTCTGCCGACACAAACAATCATATCTCTTTCAAGTAAATTTTTAATAATACTACCAGCATCAACGCCGCGAATGAATTCAATCTCAGCACGAGTTGTCGGTTGACGGTATGCAATAATAGCCAAAGTTTCCTGAGCCGCTCGAGAAAGCGGCCGTGGCTTTTTCATATACATTCGCTCGACAATATCACTCATCTCTCTTCTAGTACGAAACTGATAGCCATGCCCTTGGTCTTGAAACAGACGAAAACCGCCACCTCTACTTTCATAGAGGTTCACCAAATCAACAATAGTTTGATTAACCTGTCTAATAGATAAATTTTCATCTTGCAAAATATCGAAAATATCTTGAGTAGAAAGAGGCCCCTCAGCTGCAAAAAGCAAAGCCTCTACCTTAGCATGCCATTCTGTTTGGT
>CALBMD010000115.1 GCA_937896265.1 uncultured Pseudomonadota bacterium | reverse complement strand
TAACATTGGCATCACGGCTAAAGGGCATCTTGCCGATTCCATGCTTGCCGCCTTTTTACTTGATGCTCAGGAAAAATCTTTTGGCATCGACCATTTGAGTCAGAAGTTTCTCAAATTCAAGAAGATCCCCACCTCAGATCTTATCGGTCCTAAAGGCTTGATATCGATAAGCGATGTAGCTTTAGAAAAACTGTTTGTTTATGCATGCGAGGATGCAGCCTGTGCCTATCGCCTCGGTGAACTTTTTATTAAAAAGCTACACGAAGAGGGGCTTTATGATTTATTTGCTACCTGCGAAATGCCCCTGGCACCAATCTTAGCGAAGATGGAGCAAACAGGAGTGCATGTTGATCCACAAACGCTATTTACCTTGTCAGATCAAATCAGTGGTGAACTAGAAGAGACACGACGAAAAATTCATGCAGCCGTTGGCAGTGAGTTTAACATCAACTCCCCCAAACAATTACAAGTTGTGCTTTATGAACAGTTAAAAATTCCTGAAGCGCTTGGCATCACGAATTTGAAAAAAACAAAAAGCGGCTTCTCAACCGACATTTCTGTTCTTGAAAGCATGAACGAGCACCCACTGGTAGCAGACCTGATCGAATTTCGCACTTTGAGTAAATTACAAAACACTTATCTGGATACTTTGCCTCAGCTTATTCATGAAAAAACTGGCCGTATTCATACTAATTTTCACCAAGCCGGAACCGCAACAGGACGCTTAAGCTCTTCTAAACCAAACCTGCAAAACATCCCCATTCGCACTGAACGAGGAAAAGAGATTCGCTCAGCGTTCTGTGCACAAGAAGGCAATGTGTTGATTTCAGCTGATTACTCGCAAGTAGAGCTGCGGATACTAGCCCATTTAACAGGGGATGAGGGGCTGCGCCAGGCTTTTGCTGCTGGTGGCGACATCCATGCCCAGACAGCTGCCACCATGTTTAAGAAAGATATCAAATCAGTGGGAGCCTTGGACCGTTCGCGAGCTAAGGCGATAAATTTTGGCATTATTTATGGCATGGGGGCCAAACGCTTAGCAAAAAGCACTGGCTCAACCTTAGAGGAGGCGAAAACATTTATCGATCGTTATTTCTCTGGTTTCCCACGCATAAAAGGCTATATCGAGGAATCTGTGCGTTTTGCGCGTGAGCATGGTTATAGTCGAACAATTTTAGGGCGCAAACGGCCCATTTCTGGTCTTGATGGCTCTTTGGGAAACATGGCTTTTGTCAGTGCCAAGAATATTGCCACTAATTCACCTATTCAAGGCAGTGCTGCCGATTTAATCAAGATAGCTATGATCCACATCAATGACGCCTTGGAAAAGCGAAAAGTTAAAGCTAAACTGCTGTTGCAAGTACATGACGAGCTACTTTTTGAATGCTCGAAGGACGATGAACTCGAAGCCAGGCAGATTATAAAAGCTGGCATGGAACAGGCTCTAGAATTAACAGTGCCTATTGTAGCCGAGATGGGCTCGGGTAGAACATGGCTAGAGGCACATTAAAGAACGACAAGGCAAGGCAGTCAGCTATTGTGGAAAAGTAAGCTAGATTTTTCCACAACCCTTCTTCCCTTGCTGAAATCAATTTTTATGCGACAGCCATAGGCTAGCTAACAGAAAAATAGGATACCCATGACACAAACAGACACATCAGAAGAAGAGCTTTATCGTGGCGGCAAGGTAATGTCGCTTTTTGGCCATCTCAATGAGCTTAGGGTCCGGATTGTACTTGCTGCTATTGGCATTTTTGTCGTCTTTTGCGGTTGCCTTTTTTTCTCTACCGAACTGTTAATTCTATTGAAGCAACCTCTTGTTAAAGCCTTACCTAAAGAGACCACTAATAGCCTGCACTTTACTGGACCCTTAGATGTCTTCATGATCAGCATCAAAGTCTCTTTCCTAGCCTCTATTGTGCTAGCTAGCCCTATTTGGCTCTATCAGTTTTGGCGGTTTGTCGAGCCAGCCCTCTATCCCAAAGAAAGACGCTTTGTTCTACCCTTTTTTCTCGCATCCCTGTTCCTCTTTTTGGGTGGTATTGCCTTTTGCTTTGGCCTAGTTCTTCCTATGGGTCTGGAATTTCTTATTAGCTTTGGAGCTGATGTAGGAACACCTATTATCACAATTACTGACTACATGTCTTTGGTCGTAGTTATGATCTTTGGCTTTGGCTTTATCTTTGAGACACCACTAGTTCTTATCCTTTTAGGTGTACTCAAAATCGTTAATGCCAAAATGCTGCGCTCAGTGCGTAAGCACGTAGTGGTTCTATCACTTTTTGTCGCCGCTTTGATCACTCCACCTGATCCCGTATCGCAAATTGCTATGGCCATTCCACTTTATATTATGTACGAGATTTCTATCTTCGTTATAGGCTTGATGGAAAAAAGGCGATGAAGAAGTTTTTTCTTTTAGCAACGCTCTTATCTATATTGTTACCTGCTACTATTTTTGCTGCAGAGAAGACGCAAGAACCCGAAGTTTTCAAACGTCATAATTTCGATATGGGTCTTTCTCTCGAAAAAATCATGTTCAAATCAAATCTTGGTCATGATTTTTCTGGCAATGCTTGGGGCCTATCTATGGGGCATCTCTATCTAGGTGAGAAGTTTTTTGTGCAAAATAGCGCTGTCATGCTTACTGGCCCTTTTAACTCCAATGCGCAAAAAAAATATGAATACACTGGCATGGGCCTGATGAGTCGCGTCGGTTATAGTCTCCAGAGCAAAGATATCCGCAGCGATGAAGGTAGCTATGGTTTTATTTTTGGTTTCTACTATGTTGAAAACGACGGTGAGGTACTAGATACTGGTGCCGACCAAGAACTAGGGAATATACGAAGCAATAGAGGCCGTGCTCGATTTAAGACACATAACACTGTTGTTTATGTCTGCTCGGGATTTTTTTTCACCGCTCTAAAGAAAGCACGACCTAATAACCTAGCTATCCCTAATCTGATAACCCGAGTTGAAGGTTTGATATGGGATTTATCGATATTATCACCAGTGATGGCTTCTTTTCGTGATACTGATGTCCAAACGCAAGGCCCGCCCGTGAGGGGAACAATGCACGGTTATGGAGTTATGCTTAAAATGCAAATGCTTCTTGGGGTATAGTTGACAGAGTTCGCTGTGCTATTTTCTATATAGTCCTGCGTCTTGTAATAATTCAATGACCAATTCTTTCTTGGGCACATTAAAAAGCATTTCCCCATCCTTAAAAGTAGCTGTGCAAGCAAGCTTTGCCTGCATGCTGCGCATAAGCTCTTTTGCTTTTGCGCTCTCTAAGGGTATGTTACTGACAATCACTACTTGTTTGCCTCGCCTAGCTTTTGTATCAAGGCGCACCTGACAAGGACCTTTGGGAACTGTCTCTTTTTTAGGGGTAGGTTTTACTGTCTCTTTAGCTGTGGAGAAAACAGGCACAGCCTCTTCATCACGCCTCATCTGTTATCCTAACGGTAGCGGTTTAACATCAATTGGCGTGGTCCATCCCCCTGACCTGAGAGAATATAGATAGTGTCGTCACTTCCTACATGAAGAGCTGGAATGATGGCTGAAGACACCGTATCTAGTAGTTGAGTAGCACTCCCCCAGCTAGTACCATTGTTGATAGCATACCAAAGGCTAGAACTTGAGCTTGTCTCTACCCACGCCAAAGCGACTATACTACCACCAGCCTTGATTGAAGGCGTGGCAAAAAGATTATATTCATCACGCAAAAGAGTATTTGAGCCCCAGTTGCCAGAAGCTGTCTTATTAACAGCCGGCACTTGACTAGCCATCCCTGCGCCCCAAGCTGCATAGAAATTATCCGAAAGCATCGCAACCGTCGGATCCCTTGAACAGTCACTGTTGTCGCTATCGACAGTCAAAACACCGCCTCCTGACCCGCTTGTATTAAATAGTCTGGATTTAATAATAGAGCCTGTATTAGGACAGCTATTTGCTCCTTGGCGCCACAATACATTGGCATTACCTACGGAATCAAATGCTACTGTTGGGTTTTCTGTATTTGTATTTGCTGGATTATCAATAAGAGCAGATGACGACCAGCTTGAACCGTTATAGAAACTATAGAACACTCTATTGCCATCATAATTGTTATCACTATCATCATAATAATGATACCAAGTAGCCATACTATGACCTAAAGCATCCATAGCAATGCTTACTGAGTAAGCTGTTCCTGTAGAATCTAGAGAGGTAGCCGAGCTACAGGTAGATGAAGATAACGAGCCAGTAATAGAACAGGCTTTCACCGCACCACCATAGTTGAAGAGCATCCATGCCTCAATATCATTATTGCCATGTTCGTATTTTGAGCAGGCCAAGCCCATCAAAGTTGCTGCTCCAGGCGAGACATCAACAGGCGTGCCCCAGGATGTGCCGTTGTATTTGGCAATATAGATAGCACCACCACCGCTATACCCAAGAACAGCGCGACCATAGGCACAGTTATCAAGAATCAAAGTAGGAGCTGTCGCGCCGCCGTTAGTGGTAGTGAGAGCCTGCGGGGTCGCAAAGGTGCGCTGATCGCTTGAATATGTAGTATAGATACTATTTGACGGCATCCACCAAGCAGCAAGAATTTTACCACTGCCTGTTGCTGTCAACTTAGCAGAGCCGACATCAGAGGCACTGGTTGTTAAAGCAACCTGATCTGCCCATCCATGAGCTGTTGTAAAAGAAGAGCTAACATCAGCAGCTAAAGCATTACCAGCTCTGTCTTTAATATCTGAGCTGATAGAAACTGTGTATTGAGAGTAAGGATCCATATGAGCGCTAGGGGTAATGGTCACTGTATCGTCAGCAGTACTGACACTAATATCCATAGGGGTTGAGCCAAGCAGTAATTGGATACTATCTGTCGTAACAGAAGAGTCATCGATAATTTCGCTAAAGACGACACTAATATGAGACCCTATAGCAATTCCCGCACTAGAGGCAGCTGGCGTCACAGAATGCACCGATGGCGCACTCGGGTCATAGGTAATCGTGGTCGATACGCTACTAGAAATATGATTAAAGCTATCTTTGAACCTGACGTAGATCGTTTGCAACCCTGGGGTGTCGCTGAGCGTGATGCTACCAGAGGTCGCATAATCTTGCCAGCTGGCGCCATTAAAACTAGAGGATAGGGATATTTGCATTTCCTCGACATCGCTAAAATCATCAGATGCCTTAATTTCAAGCGAAGTAGCGCGAGAATTAGTAAACTTGATACCACCTTTTACAGCTACTGATCCTTCAGGGCCATCTACATCCACTTTGATACTAGCTGAAATAGGAGTGCTTTCTAAGCCATTGGCATCAGCAAAGCGCGCATAGAGGGTTTTGGTGCCACCATCCTTAAAGCTATAGGTAGTCTGAGTGATAAGAGGCTGCCATGACACATTTTTAAAGGCCTGGTCATCTGATAGCATATAAAGGACAGCATCATCAGAGGGAATAAGGACAACCTCGATTGTAAGTGAATCGACAATCTCAGCGCCATCAGCTAAGAGGAGTTTGGCAGAAGGACCGCTTTTCACTACGAGTTTAATAGGCTCAACCTCTGTGGCAGCATCAGTTTTAACTTCAACAGCTGAGATAACACCACGGCCATAGCCATCGCTATCAAAATACACTTCATGCATACCTACTGGCACATCAAGTATCTCAAAGGCACCATCTGAAGCCGTTTTAGCGATGTAGCCTGTGCCGGGAACATAGACATCAATACCGGCGTTATCCGTTTTGCCTTTACGTTTGACAGTGCCACTGATACTACCGACCTTAGGCAACTTATCAACCTCGACATCTGCCTTAGTATCAGCGGTCACTTCTATATTGTTTTTGCGAATCCCTAATTTTCCATCAGCAGTGAGGTTACTCTTGATCACTAAATTACCTGTGACAATGACATCGGTTTTACCAGCAGGAACATTATTGATGTAATAGTTTTCTCCTGACTTCTCCAGCTTGAGATCCTGGTGACCCACAACATAGCCACTAACACTATCAGCATCGACATTTGAATCATCTTCAATAGCAATGACTAGCGTGCCTGTACCAGTTGTCGGCGAGGGGATTTCACCGTTACTGTTTGAATCTGACTTAGCTTGCGCCTGCTTACCTGAAGAAATGCCACCTGATCCACCGCAACCTGGCAAGAAACTGAGGCTAACAAGAAGGAGAAAACAACGCATGATGCCTCCAAGATGTGCCATTTTTGCTTAAGGCCCAACGAACGCAATGTTATCCACATACCAACCGTCGCGGCCGATGGAATAGTCACTCACAAGACGAAAGCGAATACGGATGTTTTTTGTTGTCACAGTAGATAAAATTGGCTGGAGTGAAATTGTTCTTTTTTGCCACACTGGGGAATATCCCTGTATCATTAAAAGACTTTTCCAGGTACGGCCCTGATCAACAGAAGCTTCAACAAATCCGTAGTCGAAATTTGTTTCAATATCGTAACTAGTATCAAATACGAGTGTTGTATCTTCGCTAGGTAGTGTCATGTCGGGGAGGATCATGGCCGCATTGATCTCACTGCCATACTTTGCCCCCGGCGAATCGCTATAGACACTATTTGCCGAGCCTGGTTCAATAGGCTCGATGCCCCAGGCACCTTCTGTTTTAATACCCTCAAGGCTACCATCAAAGCGAGCATAGATCTGCACCGATGCCAATTGAAAGAAAACCGCCTCAGATAATTCTCCCCAATTACCTGCGTTATCACGGGCTCGCAAAGAAAAATAACCTTTCTCGTTAAATCCGAAGCCCTGCGCTTTAGCACGCATTCCTGTCGTCGTTATATTTGTCAGGCTAATAGCTTTAGCTTTTTGCCAATCAGCTTCATTACGAATGGGTGTATCACTAACCCGACCAACATAAGCCTTTGCTTGTCCAACATTGCCGTCATCTCCTGTAGGAGAAAATTCAATTTTGAAAAAATTGCTGCCAATCTCTGATATTCGCAAATTAGTAATCTTACCGGGAGGCGTTGTGTCTTCCTCTAGAGCATTATAGAGGTTAAGACGTCCCTGACTTTTTACTTTACCCTCCAAAGCTGGAACAACATCAACAGTATCGAGCAAGCGGTCTTTGATTTGCACAGCTGAAAGTTTTGGAAAATGCGCTTTTACTAAAGCTGCAGCTCCTGCTACCAAAGGTGTTGCCATAGAGGTTCCACTTAGCTCCTTGTAGAGATTGCCTCTAACAGTAGAAAAAATGTTTGAACCAGGGGCTGCCAAATGGACAGATAAACCATAATTGGAAAAACCTGAGAGGTTATCATAAGAATTTGAAGCCGCTACTGATATGATATTGGGTAAATCAAAACTACAAGGGAAGTACGGCACAATATCGTTGCTAGAAGATGAATTACCGGCAGCTGCAACAAACAAGATGTTTTTCGCTGCAGCTCGAGCAATAGCTTCTTTTAAAGGCGGCGAAGCGTCGTTGCCCCCCCAGCTAGCACTCATGATATCAGCACCGATGCTTGTTGCATAATCGATCGCAGCAATAGCTTTATCGAGAGAACCACTGCCTCGAGCATCAAGAAACTTAATACCAACCATAGATACTTGCCAATTGGCGCCACAAACCCCTAGACCGTTGTTACCCTCAGCGCCAACAATGCCAGCACAATGAGTGCCATGGCTATGATCATCCATAGGATCATTGTCATTATTAACAAAATCCCAACCACGATAGTCATCGATAAAGCCATTACCATCGTCATCAATACCATTGCTTCTTTTATCGCGCCCTTGAGCATCAAGACCGCTTTCTTGTGGATTAAGCCAGTAATTATTGGAAAGGTCTTTGTGTTCATAATCGATACCAGTATCGATGATAGCAACAAGTACATCCCTAGAACCACGTTCAATATCCCAAGCTTTAAGAGCAGCCACGTCGGCACCAAGCTTGCCATTACTTCCTAAGTTATTTAAGCCATATTGCTTGTTGAAAAAAGGATCGGTAGGTATTTGACTAATAGAGACGATGCTATTAGGAACAGCATACTCAACAAATGAAAGCTTGCTCAGACTTTTAGCTAGATTAGCGAGAGCTTTTTGCTCAGCAAAGCGCTCGGCAAAATTTACTAGATAAGCTCCTGATGACGTAAAACGGCTTAGGATTTGACCAGCAAAAGGCTCGATCACATCTTTGACACTCACCCGCAGGTTAGGCTTAAATTTAAGAATAAGCTGGCGAGGAATATGAGGATGGTCGAAAGCTGTTACCACGGCTTGTGTTGTTTGAGAAAAAATACCAAGAAAAAAGACGAAAAACAATATGCCGGGCTTCATAGGCATCCTAGAAGGAATTGTGTCCCTTCTATTTTATTGCTGTCTTTATCTTAGATGAGAGGGCAGAAGATTGCCTACTTAGCCACTTTATGCCAAGCCAGAGTGTTTCAAAAGAGCTGTTGATGAGCTCGGTCGCCCACGAAAGAGCTCAAAGACCTCCTTAGCAGGACGACTGCCACCTAAGGCCAAAACAGTATCGCGAAATTTTCGTCCGACCTCGCAGATTCTAGATTTGTTCTCTAAGCCAACTTCCAAGAAGGCTTCAAAGGCATCAGCACTTAGCACCTCGGCCCACTTGTAAGAAGATCGGAAGAGCACACGTCTGAACTCCAGTCACAT
>CALBMD010000114.1 GCA_937896265.1 uncultured Pseudomonadota bacterium | reverse complement strand
GATCTACACAGGCGAAGACACTCTTTCCCTACACGACGCTCTTCCGATCTATGTCAAAGCCTTTGAAGTCGATTTTATCTACCCCTGGGCTGAAATCAGTGATTTGATCACGAGAAAAGCTGTCTGTGCCTGATATTGTGGCATTGTTGAAATAAAAGGTGTCTTTACCCAGCCCCCCTGTCAAAGTATCGTGACCTTGCAGTAAACCAGATCGCGATAGTTTGTATTTCATCGATAAATACTCTTCAACACGATTTTTCTGGTTTTCAGATAATACTGTCATGAAGCCTATAAATTCATAAATATGACCGTTCCACCCTTCACCTTTCCAGCTACCTGTTGCAGAAGCTGTTGCGCCAATAGCTGGCCGCCGTTGGCTGTCCGTACCAGCGATAGCAGTGTGAAAGGTGGTTGTCTCGTCATAACTAAGAGCAGGATTAGCATTCGTCATACTTATCGCAGATTGATTAGCACCACCTAGCGAGCTGGTTACTTCAAGCTTGTCGCTATCTAGAGTAACACTCCATAAAGTAGTTGCTGTGCTTGCCCAGTTAGAATTTGTTAAAGGGTAAAGGTCCTGAGTATTGCTTTGACTATCGCGGAAGAAAAAAAAGTTCCTTTCTTCTGGTAATAGATTACCGCGACCAGCAGTTAGCGCTGTAGCTTGATGGCCGCAACCAATTTGCATTTGAGAAGTTGAGGCAATATCTTGAAAGAATATTCCTGATTGTGTGGCACAGGTTTCATGCCGCCCAACTCCGATAAAGGTTGCGTTAGGTGAGTTGAAGAAATGGTTAGTGAAATATAGCCGTGTAACGTTTTGTGTATCTTGATCAGCGGCGCTAAAGCGAATGCCGGGTAAGCCGCCAGCTGCCGTGATGTTTTTTTCAAAGACAGGAGAATTTGCCTGCACTGTACCCATGCCATCAACATTTTTAGCATGGTTGTTGTGGCCAGAGAGATCTTGCCACTCAGTGATGGAGCTTGCATGGGCAGGGATAGAAGAGCTGTTAGTTGGTTTTGCAGCATTCAACCAGAAGGCTAGAGGAGCATCTACAGAAGATGCAGAAAATGCTAAGCCATCGGGGTAAATATGATCGTCACCAGAGCCACCAATAATTTCATCACCATCATAACCACCGATCAAGGTGTTATTACCATCGTTTCCTAGTAGGAGATCAGTGCTTTTTCCTCCTTCGAGAACGTCATCGCCATTGCCACCACGAATGATGAGAGGGCTGCGGTAGGCAAAGGCATCGAGGTGTAGATTCGCATCGCCTAGAGAGCTAGCATTGATCGATTGAATGCCACTTACCCCAGTATCCAAGCGCACAACATAGTTAAATCCAGCATCGAGAATTTCGATAGACTGAAAATTTTTTATATTTGCTCCCAAGACGATGGTTTCGTCATAGTGGCCACTCAGCTGAAGAGTATTGTTGCCACCGCCGCCATCAAGATTATCAGAAACATCAGGGCTTACTAGGCTGGTACTTGTAGAATAGCGTTGACCAAATTCGATGGTTTCATCATCGTTTGTACCCACTATGGTGTCTTTTTTTAGGATACGAGTGGGAATACTTTGACTTTGAACTTGGTTATTGGCAGCGGTAAGCGTTTGCCAATCTTCAGTAGTGAAGGTTAAGCCGGAGATAGTTTTAGTACCATTGATAAGAGTAGGCGTTTGGGTAATGAAACCAGTATCACTGCTTGTTAGCGTTATAGTTGCATCATAGTCGATGCAAGTTTGATGGCTGACATCTAAAGCTGTGATAGTGAGATCAAAAGTTTGATTAGCAACAAGAGGTGATGCAATAGTACTAAAACTAAAGGATGATGGTGCAACTAAGATATCAAATGTTTTGGTAATCTTGCTATCAGATAGGGTTATTTGGCGAGGGCCACATGCTCTGAGGATACTGTTAGTGAAATGACAAACACCTTTGTCTATAGCCGTGAAGGTGCAGTTTTCCATAACGTCAGAGGCATGGTTGCTAGTTGCTGTAACCTTTCCCCGGTAGTTGCTATCAATATTATCATAGGAATCTAATGCAGTGAGGGTAAAGGCTATTGCTGATCCTGAGATGGGGTTTAACGAAACCGCAGAAAGGTTGAATTTTGTTGCAGGTGCTGGTGTGACAGTAATTGCGAAGGTTTTTTCGATCTGCAGTGGTAAAGAAGCAATCTTTATAGTTAGAGATTCCGTCTTGAAAAGCTGAATAGGGACTTTGGCGCTGCCATCTTTTATGGAGATAGAGGTATCGAATTTGGCATGGCTAGTGCTTGCGCTTAGGGTCAGAGGCTCAGAGGGAGTAAAAGGTTTGTTGTCTTTGTCTAAGGTGTTAATTTCTATTATATAAGAAGTGCCTGCCACAGCAGTACTACTGATTCCGGCTATGGTAATATTTGTGAGTTTTTGTTCATTCATCCCTGGTTCAATGCTAGGTTCTGGCGTGGGTGTCGGGGGAACAACGATGTTTTGATTACGGATGATTTTGGCCCCTTGATTACCAGACATGGCCGCTTTGTCGCAAGCAATGATTGCAACCAGAAGAAAGGCTATGCAAGGGACTGCTGCTGGCATAAAGACCTCCGTTTTTTATATTTTAACATGGAGGAGATGGTTTGGGAGGATTCGGCAAGGAAGGGGTTTTGGGAGGAAACGGCAGTTGGTTTCTCCCAAGTCTGTTAGTCCAGACAGCGCTGAGAAAACTCGAGATGCTCTTGAATAAAGCTCGCTACAAAATAGTAGCTGTGATCAAATCCCTTTTGAAAGCGAAGCTTTAGTCCTATCCCGCCAGCTGAACAGGCTTCTCTAAACCTCTCTGGCTGTAATTTCCCCTCTAAATAGAATTCATCCTCTGTGCCTTGATCTATGAGAATATCCGGCAGAGTCCAGCTTTTTTTTCCTTTAGCCAGCTCGCAAGCATCCCAATGTTTTCCTTCTCCAGGTTGCAAGTAACCAGCAAAAGCTTTTTGCCCTAAAGGACTCGATGTAGGTGCACAAATCGGCGCTAATGCTGAAATGCTTCTATATCTCTCAGGTTCTCTTAAACCCATAACTAAGGCACCGTGCCCACCCATTGAGTGTCCAGATAAACTAACCCTGTCGTTGTCGGCATCGAACTGTTCAACCAGTAAGCCACGTAGTTCCCGCGAAATATAGCTAAACATCCGATAATGATTATTCCAGGGTTTTTGTGTAGCATCGACATAAAACCCAGCCCCACTACCAAACTGCCAGTCGGCATCTTCGCCAACAATGCCAGTATTGCGTGGTGACGTATCTGGAGCTACGAGAATCATTCCTAAACGGCCAGCAGTTTCAAAAGCCCCAGCTTTGTGGAAAAAATTCTCATGAGTACAAGTTAATCCCGATAACCAAATGAGCATGGGTCTGGGTCCGGTTTGACTTGGCCTAAAAATGCTAAATGTCATTGGCGTCTTCGTTTCTTGCGAAGCGTGCTGCCAAATTTCTACTTGTCCCGAAAAGCATTTGTGGCTTTTAAGTAGTTCCATCATCTTCCTCAAAATAAAATCACTGATCTCAAACTCTTGCCGGCTTCCATCAATGAAAAAGCATCATTGATCTTTTCTAAAGGCATTTCATGGGTGACGATCTCATCTATTTTGATAGCTCCACTCATGTAGCGATCTACATACTCAGGTAACTCGCTGCGACCACGTACACCACCAAAGGCTGTTCCCTTCCAGCTCCTGCCTGTCACAAGTTGAAATGGTCGTGTACGGATCTCTGCGCCAGCCGGTGCAACACCAACAATAGTCGCGACTCCCCAGCCTTTATGGCAGCATTCTAGAGCTGCTCGCATGATATCAGGGTTGCCAATGCATTCGAAGGAATAATCAACGCCACCATCTGTCATATCCACAATTGCTTCTTGGATAGGTACTGAAACTTTCAGAGGATTTATGACATCAGTAGCGCCCATCTGTGTTGCCAGAGTAAATTTCTCTTCATTGATGTCTATACCTATAATGCGAGCAGCTTTAGCTAAAACGGCACCTTGGATTACCGATAGGCCTATGCCTCCTAGGCCAAAGACAGCAACAGTCGATCCTGGGGTCACCTTTGCTGTATTGCGTACAGCTCCTATCCCTGTTGTGATGCCGCAACCAAGAAGACAGACTTTTGATAGAGGTGCATCACTTCGTACTACAGCAAGAGAAATCTCAGGTACCACTGTATATTGTGAAAAAGTTGACGTGCCCATGTAGTGATGGATGCGGCGACCATTTTTAGTAAAACGGCTGGTGCCATCAGGCATCAAGCCTTGGCCTTGCGTAATGCGGATTTTTTGACAGAGGTTCGTTTTGCCAGAAAGACAGAACTTGCAGGAGCGGCATTCTGGGATATAAAGAGGAATAACATGGTCACCTACAGTTATAGATGTAACATTAGGGCCAATTTCTTCGACAACGCCCCCGCCTTCATGGCCAAGGATGCAAGGAAAAATACCTTCGGGGTCTTTTCCTGAAAGGGTGTAGTGGTCTGTGTGACAAACACCTGTAGCAACCATTCTAATTAGAACTTCACCACTCTTGGGTTTTTCTACTTCGATTTCTTCGATTTCTAATGAGAGGCCTGCTTCCCAAGCTACAGCTGCTTTGCTCTTCATGATTATCTCCACTAGTTAAATGTTGCTGGCGCAAAATTCCAAAATGGCAGTGTTGGCTGCAAAAACCGCTCCCAGTCGTACTATAGAGCTACTTTAGCAAAAATTTTGTAGATGGTTTCCCCAAGGAAATTTTTTGGCTGGGGCGCCAGGATTTGAACCTGGGAATGGCGGAATCAGAATCCGCTAGCTTACCGCTTGCCGACGCCCCAATAGGAAAAACACCCTAACATAACAGTTAATTTACCTCAAGGCTAAAGGCATTCTTTGTAGACATTTAGCACCTTATCCCAGGAGTAGCGATCAACCACAAACTGTCTTGATCGTTCCAGCTCTTGAGCAAAACTCGGCTGATTGAGTTCTCCCTCCAGCCAATTCAGAGCCTTGCGAAAGCCAGCAAAATCTGAGAAACCAATGACAGTAGTCAGCTCACTACAGTAGTCTTGCAAAATAGGGTTTGTGCCATTGAGAAGCACTGGTTTTTTAGCGGCGAGTCCCTCAAGTACTAATAAGGACAAGCTATCTAATGGTGAAGGATTTACCAAAATAGTTGCCTGGGCAATCAATGTAGTCTTGTCTTCTTCACTCACAAAGCCCAAGTAACGCAAATTAGAATTAGGCTTGATATGAAAGCCTTTATCCTTCTCGCCTGCTAAGACCAGATCAAACTTGGATCCTTCCGACTCGCAATAACGCTGGAAGTGATCTAACAAAAGATCAAGCCCCTTACCACGACCAATGCGCCCCAAGTAAAGCAAAAAAGGCTTTTCAGCCGGAGCTACTATCTTTGGTAGTGGCATTTCGATGCCGACACCGGCTAAGCGAATAAATTTTTCTCCATTGGGGATAAGGGGTAAAATCAAATCCCGCTCACTTTGTGTACTGGCTAAAAAACACCTGACTGAGGCGAAAATTTTGCGTACTAGAGGAAAATAAAGCGGAGCTTCATCATGGGCTGTTGGAATGAGAACAGCTTTCTCAGAGCAAGCAAGGATGGAGCAGACAGTTGGGTAATAGAGATAAGTATAGAAAAAAATCCGATCAAAATTCTTGGCCTGCTTGGATAACGATGCTACTAATGAGGGGCAGTAAGGCCCCTGTAGCATAAACCATCCATGCTCAAGCATTTGGGTCAGAGTATTGAGAAACTTCAGCTTGCCAAAAAGCAGCAACCATAGGCGAAAAAGTCGGCTATAAATAGCGAAAACGGTATTGCTGCGGCAAAACATTGTAGCAAATCGATGGACCTTTACCCCTTCAACAAACGTTGTTGTTACTGGGTAATAGTTGCGCCAACTACGGTAGTCTAGGGCGCAGCTAGTAAAAACCTCAACCTCCCACTGAAGGCTATGAGTCATTTGCTCAGCAATGGCTCGTGCCAGGCTCTCGGCACCGCCAACAACTTCCACTCCATAACGTTGAACGACAATAGCAACGCGCAAAAAAACTCTCCTCAAAGTTGAGGTTCAGTATGGCAGCGTTAAGGCTGAAAAGCAAGAAGCGGAAGGTTCCACATGGTCGATTAGGGTATCATTTTCAGCTATCATTATTCATTCTATTCCCTCTGCTTCAGAGCACGGATAATCCTCATCAGAAGGTGAAGATTGGAGAAGAGATTAACCCAAGCTGAGCAGCAAATAGTCAAGACGTGGCAGAACATAAACCCATTCTACAGTCGCTGAAAACAGCTGATCTTAGGATTTAAGAGTGGTCAATGCAAGTAAAGATGGCTTATAAATTGCTGAAAAAATAGACAGGAAATTGATAATTCATCTTGAGGCTAGCTGATATGACAACGGGGTGTGCTCAAGAATAGGGCGATTTCTGCTTGTAAAAGCCAACCCTCTGAGTTTGTAAGCCAAAGAATGAGAAACCCCAAAGCTAGAGTATAATAATAGAAAGTTTTGAGGAGTTTTACATGCTAAAAATCTTATCTATTATTTCTGTTTTTGTGGTCTTGGGGTGCATGACGCTACACAAAAAAGAAAAATCCCCCTCTTCTAACCCACCAAATATAGAAGATGGAATTAGCCTTTTAGGCGACTCGGTGGTTAGTTGCGACAATGCCATCATGGCAGGTTATGCTGTTAGTAACTTCCAAAAGCCAACCCGCACCTTCTTCTGTGGTAAAGTTAAAGTCCCTATGGGTGATGGGTCAGATAAGGTTGTTAGTTTAACTTACATTTATTTTCCTCCGGCAAATTTTCTTAAGAACAAAAAATCAGCTTTAGAGCCTGTAGTTTTCGCAGATTTAGATACAGAAACTACAGCTATTGCTTCGTTTATTAAGCAAGCTAGTAACTGGAACGGTATCATCGATCAATTCGGTGTTCTCGTTGTGGAAACGCGCGGTGGTCGTTTTGCAGATCCTTTTATCCATTGTGATCTTGATGATGGATCTCTTGCATCCTACATTGAGAGCACAAAGCATTGCATTGCCTACTGGCAAGCTCGCTTTCCTATTACAACTCTACATATCAATCAGGTGACAGAAGATCTTTTGAAAGTAGCCGACACTATTGGTATCTCGAAATTCTATTTTCTTTCTCAAAGCAATGCCTCAGATTTTATAGCAGAAAATTTAAGCGGCCTTGCTGCAAGTCGTCTAAAAGCTGTTTCTTTTTATAACGATAGCAAGCGCCTAGCCACTCCTGACTATGATTACAAAGGAATTTTTGCTGCTATCAGAAATCTGGATAAACGTTGTGTCGAAGATGCTTTTTGCAAAAATGCAGTTGGGCCGCTTGGTACAAAATTCTCGAAAGTTTTAGAAGCCAATAAAGAAGTAAGTGATGACATCCTTTCCTACATTGAAGATCGACTATCTAAGCATAGCGAGGTAGAGGACCTTTATGTTCGTCTGCATGATTTTACAGGAGGTGAGAATTGGGAAGCTCAGTTGAAAAGTTCAAAATTAAGTAGTGAAGATGAAGAGTCTCATTTATTTCAGCCTTTTGCTTGTGACATCTTTGCTTCTCAAGCAAGTCTTGATAAAGGTCTGTTACTTAGACCTGATCTTGAATCCAAAAAAGAGGTTTGTGCTCCTTGGCAGCGTCCTCTTTCTTCGCCGCCGCCTATATTGCACAACGTTGATGTTCCAGTATTAGTAGCAACAGGCTCACTCACACCTCGTATAGCTCCACCTAAGGACCGCTTAAGTCCAGGATTTCGAAGTGTTAAAACATACGAATTTGATGGTTTGTCAACCTTAAATCATGGCAAGGAGTCATGCCAAGAAGGTGTTTTTGCTTCATTCTTTCAAAGCCCAGATTTACCGCTGCCTCCTTGCCGCCATGTGATGCAGTTTGAACCTTTATTGTCAGCGAAAAAACTTTCAATCCCTGATCAAGATGGCTGGTCTTTAGGTAAAAAAGATGGTGACACTATAATGGTTCACAAATCAGATAGAACTTTTATCGCGACCGATGTTCAAATTAGAGCTTTATTTTGGCAGCTTTATAAAATGAGCCCAAAGACTTTAACTGTTAAGGCTGATCCAGGGCTTTTTCATGAGAAAATTTGGTCTACGCATCTATCATCAGGCAAGAATGTTGCGATTGCTGCTTTAGGTGGCAGGGATAATAATACGATTTTAGTTTCTATAGAGACACCTCAGCCAGATGCTGTTTTACAGCTAAGCAAAGCGGTGCATACGTATCAAAGAGAACTTGCCGTTTATTCTTATTTACCACCCTTTAATTTGCCGGGCAGCGAAGAAAGTGAAGAAGAAGAGAGGGTAATAGAAGATCATAAGGACCACACCCATGGGGAAGATATTTATGCTCAATTGCAAAAAGAAACAACTCCTTGGAATGCTTTCGTATCCTCACTAATACCTAACTTTAGTGCGAAAAGTTCTGATATCATGCAATTTGAAGGGCCAGACGGTCGCCAGTTGGTTGCCTATGCTATGACTATGACATCCGGTCATGAAGAAGAAAAATTTCGCCATCTGCGGCAGCATTTCTATAGTGAGGGTATGCAAGAGCCTGTACAAAGCAAGAAGGTAGAAGGAGTTAACTGGCAAGGTGATAAATTCGAGGCAC
>CALBMD010000113.1 GCA_937896265.1 uncultured Pseudomonadota bacterium | reverse complement strand
GAACTGGTATAGCCCCAACTAAGATTGACCCCCAAAATGCAAAAAGAAAATCCAAAACCGATGGCGTTTGGATTACTGCATAAGAGCCTTTAGACAACCCTTTTGATTTAAAATACCATGCTGTGGCAAAAGATTTCTTTGCAAAATCTGAATACGATATTCTCAAAGGAAATTTGCCATCGATAATCTGGATTTCGCCGTTGTGACTCGATCCTACCAATAAATGCTGTGCAAGTGCTTCATACAATGTCATTTCAATTTCCGCGCTAAATATTTTTCTTGATCTGCTTGTATCACTAGGAAAGTAGCTACGGCAAAAAAAAAGTGTGGTTGAAAAAAGAAACTCAACCGAATTCGGTATTGTCTTAATTTTACGGGGTAATTACGATTAACCCGACTCTGAATATCAAAAATTGAATCGCTCAGGAATAGTTCTGTTAAAGGCGAGCATATAGCTTATGGATTGTTGCCAGTAGTTTCTTTATGTATCGATATAGACTTTTGCATCGACAAACATGCGGAATAATTCTGCATCAATAGTCCCACCCTTTACCTGGGAAGCTAGCACATCAAGAGCTGCTGTTACTGGCATAGCTTTCTTATATGGACGATCAGCTGCTGTTAGGGCATCATAAATATCTGCAATAGTCATCATCCTTGATTGAATTGGAATATCTTGATCAGCTGCGCCGCTAGGATAGCCAGTACCGTCAATCTTCTCATGGTGCTTAGCAGCAATTTGTGGAACATTAGCTAACTGTTTTCCCCAAGGAATTTGCCGCAAGAACTCATAGGTATGCACAACATGACTCTGGATTTCATTAAATTCCTCAGCAGTTAAGCTACCTCTAGACACCGATAATGCCTTAAGCTCATTGGGATAAAGATACGGACGCCTCTGACCTTTAGGATCAATGAAACGAAAATTAGAAATATCTTTGAGGAATTCAAAGCCACCTTGCTCTAAAATAGTTGGCTCATTAGCCTTCACTATGAAGTCATAGTAGCGTTCAAGCTCAAGTAAATGGTTTGCTCGTTCAATTTCAAAACCCTTAACGCTGGTACCAGGTGGGAATTTTTCTGGGCTGCGCTCAAAATCTAAAGCCTCTTGTAGAGAGCTATTTTCAATCATCGCTTTAATCAAGAGAAAACGCTCTTCAACAAGCTTAAATTCCTCAGGGTATAGCTTCTTTGCCTTTAAGAGCACTTGCTCACGCACCCCTACCTTGCCAAAATCATGCAGCAAAGAGGCATAACGAATTTCTCGCATTTGATCATCGCTAAATCTAATATGCTTATATATTCCGTTTGTTTCACGACTAACCACATCAGCTAGATCAAGAGTAAGACGAGCCACACGATGCGAATGACCACTAGTTGTGGGATCACGCATCTCAATGGCACGAACTGATGCATTTACAAAACCATCAAAGAGATTCTGAATACTCTCTTGCATAAGAGAGTTTTCTAGAGCAATACCAGCTTGATAAGCTACGATCTGCGCATATTCAACCGCACGCTGACTAAATGGTATGGTATTTTTAGCAAAATCTTCAGCAGTCAGAAGACGCCTTTTGGGATCCATCTTGCAATTAATAAGCTGCATGACTCCAATAATAGCATGCGAGATATCAAAAATAGGCAGAGTTAGCATGGAATGCGACTCATAACCTGTCTTTTGATCCCATGACTTGTCGTGACTCAGCGCAAAGGGATAACGAGCATAATCTTCATCGAGTTTATAGAGGTCAGCTATATTGATTGCCATTGATTGCAAGACTGCATTACCAACAATGGAGTTGGCGTTAATCGGTACTTCAAATTCTTTGAGATTTTGCGCAATGGAATCATTTTGCGCTAAACGAAACTTCAAGAAGCTTTTGCCATCGACGTTAGCTTCATTCTTGTCCATTCGAGTGTAGATAGAACCAGCATCAGCACCAGTTACTTCTCGAGCTTTTTGCAAAATAAGACTTAATAATTTAATAACATTTCGTTCACCATTTAGCTCCCGAGAGATAGATAAAACATATTTAACTTCTTCAGAAATCTGTTCAATGCGTTTTTTCTCGGTTATCGAATCACGGGTTGCTTGCTGAAACTGGTGAAGAGTTTCCAATTTCGAGATTAAATTTGAGCTAGAAATCGGAAGCGTAATAATTTGAAAAAAAGCACTGGCCAAAGGAGCAACTTTAACGAAATCGCTTTCTTCACATACACACACTAGGCTACGTTCATGACTAGCGATTAGTGGAGTCTTTTGGCCTTTGAGATTCTGGAATGTGAAAACAGTTTGACAAAGATCATCTTTCTCAAGATCAATAGAATGAAGCAAAGCGTTAGTAGTTTTAAAACCAAGAAATTCAGAAGTGGCTGTTAATAGCTTATAGAGATCAGCATAAGTATCAATTGTCGACAACTCAGGCTGCGGAGGTAAATTTGATACAGAAGTGCTATCCATGCGTCTATCCTGTGTGTTCTCAAGCTCCTTTATTATACTTCAAAAATACGAGCTACACTGGGCAATCTCTCTCTAGTCTGAAGCTTGCTTAAACATTCAGCCTATAATTCCGAAAACAAAGTAAATCGCGAGTGGAGAAGCATATTATGCAATCTATCTTTCTCTTTTTCTCTGCCATCTTAGCATCAATGCCGATGACCTTATTTGGCCAGCACTATTCGGGCCATCTTGAAATTTTGGCTTTTAACCAAAATTTAGGTGACGACAGCGTAATCTATTATCTTAAAGATGCACATAAAAGATGGCGTTTACTCGAAGGCGCTCTGGAAGCTAAAGCCATGGATAGATTTAAATCCGGAGATAGGGTCGCTATTGAAGGCTCAGTTTTTAATGAAGATTCTCTCATTGTTGATCAAATTACCCGTTTAAACGAACCACAGGGACAAACATTTCCAGATATTCGTCGCGCTCTCTTCATGGTTGTCGATTTTACTGATAAAAAAGCCTCCATGAATTACAGTAAAGACCAATTACAACAAGTAATTTATGGCAACCAAGACTCGGTAAATACATTTTTCAATCAAGTCTCATTAGGCAAGACAAGCTTTGCTCAAGATGCTGACAATGATGGCGAAGTCGATATCACAGCGCCACTAAATCTCAATATACCAGCTAGTTGTGATGTTTATACTGTTGCTACTGCTGCTGAAGAGCAGGCTACAATAGCGGGCTATGATCTTTCTATATTTCAACATCGAGTATTTGTGCTTCCACCAATGCAGGATTGTGGTTGGGGGGGTGTCGCCAATGTTGGATGCACCTCTGGCTGTCGTGCTTGGTTAGCAGCACCCAATATTGTCTATAACTATACACATGAGCTTGGACATAACCTTGGTTTGGGACATGCTGGTTTCCATGGTGAAGAATATGGCGATTTTAGTGATCCTATGG
>CALBMD010000112.1 GCA_937896265.1 uncultured Pseudomonadota bacterium | reverse complement strand
AAGACGATAATGACAAAGATAAGACAGGTGGTGCCGCCCAGCAAGGCGAAGAAACGAAAGAGATGAGTAAAGAAGAGGCTGAGCGCTGGCTTTCAACCTTGAAAAATGATCGCAAAGAATATTTGCAAAAGAAATTGCAGGGTGAAGGCTCTGGTAAATACCGTATGGAGAAAGATTGGTGATATTTTTTAGCAAACCTATAGGGGTTCTAACAGTTTTTTCCCTTCTCTTTAGCATCCATGCATTTGCTGAAGTAAATGCCACTCTACAGCTACCTGCTGACGGATGCCTTGTGGGTGAAAGCTGCGAAATAAGTGTGCTCGTTGAAGGCAGCCGTAGCGCTGAAGAACCACAAATTCAAGTACCACCAGGTCTTGAGCTATCTTATCGCGGTGCCGCGACATCTATGAGCTATATTTCAGGCCAAGGCTCAAATAGCTCAATGACTTTTACTTATGAGCTTCTTGCAAGCCGTGCAGGCCAATTTGTCATCGGCCCAGCTATTGTAAACATTGACGGTTCAGTATTTGAAATCCAAGCAAGGACGCTAAGAGTACTTGAAAATGGCGCAGCTAAAACTGAAGATCGCTACTTCTTCGTCGAAGCCACTGCCACCCCCAATGCTGCCTATACTGGTCAGCAAGTGGTTTATTCCTTCCGCTTTTATAATAGAGCTCGCATCAACAATGCTGAATATAAAGCCCCAAGCTTTGATAAGTTTTGGAAAGAAGACATGGGCAAGCAAAAAGAATACCGCCAAGAGCGTGATGGCTTTCAGTGGGATGTTGTCGAAATAAACTACGCTTTGTTTCCCACAAGCTCTGGCGAACTAGTAGTAGATTCTGCTGAGTTAACTGTCAATGCTATTGTTCAAAGTAGAAGACAGAACCATTCAATCTTTGGCGATTTTATGGGCGGTGAAATTAAGAAAATTAAGCTTGCCACAAAGCCTACTCTAATCAAAGTGATCAATTTACCACCTATTCCAGCTGGGTTTGAAAAAACAGCGCTTATCGGTAATTTTAATGCCCAAGCTAGCTTGAGCAAATCTGAAGGTAAAGTTGGAGACTCTATTACATTGACTGTCGTGCTTGAAGGCACTGGCAATATTTGGGATTCTAAGCTTGTTAATATAGATATGCCGCAAATTAAAGCTTATGCCGATAAACCAACACTAGCAACTAAGCTTGACGCCAATGGCCTGCAAGGACGCAGGGTCTTCAAATTTGCCTTAGTGCCTAAACAGGCTGGAACTATTAGCATAGCGCCCATCTCTTTTTCTTACTTTGACCCCAAAGAGAATGCTTATAAAAAAGCCTCAACACAAGCCTTAACCATAGAAGTAAGCCCTGCTGATGAAGAAGATAAAATTACCCACGTTAAAGCAACAAATACTGCTGCTGCTAAGAATGAAATACAAGTATTAGGCACAGACCTCATGCCACCTCATTGGGGTGAATTGAGCCAAGATGCCTTGGGCGAGCAGGAAAGTCTCATTTTATGGCTCATTCTTGGGCTATGTCCTTTCGCCTACTTAGCAGCGTTTGCATGGCGCCGTCGCCTTAACGTGATAACCTCTGATCCTAATTATATTCGCGGCAAAAAAGCCCTAAGCGAGCTGCGAGCAAAAGTAAAAGCATTAGAAAAGAGCCCTCGTTTCTATGAAGAGATAGCTACAGCCATGCGAGTCTATGTCACTCACAGATTGGGTCTGGAGGCGCAAGGTATGACTTCTGCTGACGTTGAAAGAATTTTAGGGCCAAAAGGATTATCAAGAGATGCTATTGATTTGGCAAAGCACCTCATTTTAGAAAGTGAACGCGGCCAATACGGTGGCCACCAAGGGAACTCAAATCATAAGTCAGAACTGATTGAAAAGCTGAAGCTTTTCTCTAACCAGGTTGAAAAAGAGTGTTAATATGAAAAAAATCCTCGCTATCCTCTTTATTTTTCTCACAAGCATTTGCTTGGCTAGCGGCCACTTTGAGCTAGCTAAACGCCATATGGAAGAAGGCAAGTTTCAAGAAGCTATTACTGAGCTTGAGGGTTGTCTAGCTACAGGTCAAAACAGTGCAAAGGTTTATTATAACCTAGGTATTGCTCATCACCGTTTAGCTCATCTGGGTGAGGCTATTTTTTATTTGCGCCAAGCCAAAATTCTAAACCCTCGCGACAGTGATATTGATTTCAATTTAGCTTACATCCAAAAGACAAGCCAAGCTTCTGTAGAAACCGGTAAAAACATTTACACTAGTTTTTTAGATAAATGGCCACTGAATGAAAAAGAAAGCCTCTACTTCTTAGTCATCATTGCTGTGCTATCAACCATTTTTGCTATTTCCGCGCTAATTTTAAAAGCTACGCTAGCTAACTCTTTTGCAAAGGTTGGTTTTGCCCTAACCCTTGTGGCAGCAGCAACCTATGCATACAAAGCAACTAGCAATCAAGCTTTTGGTGTCATTATCTCTCAAACTGCCAATGTTTATTCAGGCAAGGGCATTAGCAATGTGCTGCTTTTTACTCTCCATGCTGGCACTGAATTTCAGATTAAAGAGCAAGAAGAAGGCTGGCTGCGCATTAATCTGGGTAAAGACAAATCTGGTTGGCTAGCTAGCGGGGCTGCAATAACTACAAAAAAATAAATTTTTTAGCTGATTATCTCTTGAAATTTCTAGGAGAAACTTGATAGGGTCTCCAAAAATCTTTAAAAAATATTCTTCGGAATCAAAATTATGGAAAAATTTTCCTTCTTTTTTAGTATTTTTATACTTATTCAGAGCCTATTTGCAGTTGCCTCAAGTCAAAAAACACTGATACTTGGCTCAAGTTTTCAACCACCGACCAAGGCTCACTTAGCTCTTGCCTGCTCCTTAATTGATGCTATTGACCCGGAAGTTTTATTGTTACTGCCTACACCAACTTATAAACCTGGCCTTGAAGAAGGGCTTACTCCTCTTCTTCTTAGCCAAGTAGCACTTGAAGACTTTGCCTTTGAGTGCGGGTTAAACAAGTGTGATCGATTAGATGGAAAGCATTGTTTAGTCAAAAAGAATAAAAAGAACGTGATGTTGAGTGCTTCAAACTTTCTATTTGAGCTCAATGAACATAAAGAGACTGCTCTACGAGAGTCTGCTAAAGCCGCTATCCGCTTTCTTCCCTTGCTGCGAAAAGAGCTTGGTATAGAACCGAAGGATATTTTTTGGATTGCTGGCGCAGATAGTGCTATGAGCTTACCTCGGTGGGTAGATGCCGATCCCACAAATCTGGGTGGAGGATTTTTTTCGCTCTTCTTAGAGGCTAACTGGATTGTAGTTCCAAGAAGTGGAGACATGCGGGTTGGCCTAAATAAGGATCATCCTTTAATGATTAGCCAAGAGTGGGGGTGGTCACCTCTTGCTGCCAAACTTTGGACGGAATTCATGCCTGCTGAACCTGCTCGGGATCATGAGCATCCTAAACTTACTGTGTACGAAACTCATTGGCCCGAAGAACTAAAGTTACGCCCAGAACAACCTAAAAAACCCTGTTCAGTGATATTTTATGATTGGGACTCACCAGAAATCAGTAGCACAGCTATTCGTTCCTGTTTGAAAGCCCAATATATGCTTGAAAAATCCCCATCAAAATCATCACCTATCCTGTTGCAACATTTAGACACATGCTTAGCTGCCGACTCCTTCAAGGAAGCCAACAGCATGGAAAATAGCGCACTAAGAAGCCGGCTTGATGAACGCTTGAGCTCGATGGTTTCCAAGAATGTTCTACAATCTATTTATCAGAACAAGCTCTATGAAGAAAAGTCCTCCAGCCTTAAATTATAGGTAAAAAATACCCTTCATCCTGTTTAAGTAAAACTTCCTCTTACCGAAATACTTCATAGAAAAGAATATTTCATACACTAGAGGGGATTCTATGATGCGCAAATTACTACTCGACAAGTGGTTTGCTGTTATCTTGTGTGGCTTAGTTGTCATCAGCTCAAGTGCTTGCACAAGCAGCGCCGCAGACGAAGAGGCTAATCTAGAGACTGATGCTGCTGACGCAGCTGATGTTGCAAATGCAGATGCAGCTGCTTCAGATGAGGCTGCAAACGAAACGATGGCAGAAGAAAACGCTATTGGCAATCCTATTGAAGATGGCACGGAGGAAGAAAAAGTAGACAGCGCTGACCTCTCAGAGAAAGAGCCTACCGATACAGCTGATACCGAGAAAGAGGCCGAAGCCGAGCTAGAGCCTAGCCCTGAAAACGCGCCACCAGCTGCGACAGCTCAAGCAGCACCACCTGCTCCTGTTGAGCCACCACAAAATACAGCAGCTCAGATTCCCGCTCCTGCTCCTATTCCAGCAGCCGACACAACAGGGCGCCTTGTTCGCTATATCAAAGCAGACAACACGAAAATGCATGCAGAAGCCAGTGCTACTTCGGCTACTGTTGGGCAATTGCATCAAGGAACTTCTGTGGTAGTCAGTATTAACAATGGCTGGGCTGAAATTGCTCCTGGACACTTTATCGAAGCCGCTAACTTATCAGAAGCACTTGTAGCTAAGAAGAAAACAGATGCTACTTGGATAGCTCCTTAAAACACCTTGTCAGCAAAGCAGCGATCTTTATACAAAGACAATCCTGCAGCTCATATCCTTTGCTGGACTAATCTCTCTCTGTAGAGGATAATTTTAGTCGAGGAAAAGCAAATAGAATCAATTTCTTCCAGGATACTTCATGCCCATACAAGCGGCGCAAAAAACTCTTATTAATGCTATTACTGCTTTTGGCGCTTATCTAATCTTTAGCTGGGCATCATGCAAGCTTATTTTTAGACCAGGCGTCTCCATCAAATTACTCATCCAACAGATGGACTTTATTGGTGTTCGAAGCTTTTGGATCACTATTCTTGCTTCTATTATGATTGGCGCTGTCTTTGGCATCCAGTTTGGCACCATCTTTCGTACTTTTGGCGCTGAATCTATGATCGGAGCAGCTGCGTCTTTTGCTTTGTCAAAGGAGCTCGCACCAGTTATCACCTCTTTTCTCATCGCCGGCCGCGCTGGCTCTGCTATTGCTGCTGAGATCGGGAATATGAAGGTGGGAGAACAGCTTGATGCTATGAAAGTTATGGCTGTTAACCCTTTGCATTATCTTGCTGCCCCTCGAATTTTTGCTGGCATGATCATGACTCCTCTGCTTACCGGCATTTTTATGCTCACTGGCGTTTTCTCTGCCTATGCTGTTGGGGTTTTGCTTTTTGATATCGATAGAGGGGTTTTTATCGAACGCATAAATTGGATTACAAAACCCAGGCATGTGTTCCAGGGTTTAGAAAAAGCCTTTATCTTTGGCATCCTACTTTCGACTATTGGTTGCTATAAAGGATTTAGTACTGAAGGGGGGGCAAAAGGAGTGGGGCGCTCGACAACAGAAGCTGTAGTGACAGCTCTTGTCAGCATCCTACTCGTTGATTTTTTCTTAAGTTACCTGCAGCTAGAGCCGCGATTGTGAGCAGATTTAAACGCCAGTTTGTCTCCTGGCAACAGAATAATTTTGGTTTCTCTATCCTAGGAACCCAGCCGAGAGATTTTCCTAGACTCCTTCTTGCGCTCAGTGCCCTTGCTTTATTCTTCACTCTTTACTCTTGCAAACAAACGCCCGCAGGCAATAGTGGTGATCTAAACCAAAACCAATGCGAAGCAAGAAGAGATGGCTCTTATTGGGATGGTTCTTCTTGCAAAATAGGCCAGTCTGACGACAAAAGACAATCTGCTTGCCTCCAAGACCGCTTTAATCATTGGGACAGCTTTAGCAGCACCTGTCAAAAACCCCAAACAGATCAAGATTGTGCCAAGTTTAATCCTGCTCTTGTATTTGATGGGCAAAGCTGCACAGCGGTGAAACGTTCAAAGAATTTTTACCGCCATTGCATAGACCAAGAAGCTTCTCCTGCTATTAAAGCAACCATAAACACTATTCGCGAGATCTATCTCTCAAGCAGCTGTCTAACTGTGTATCAAGCACTTCTCTTAAAACAAGAATTAACTTTAAGCAGCATGGGTATCGTGGACTTAACCCCTATTGGTCAATTAACTCATCTTACAAGCCTCGAGCTACGCAATAACGCAATAACTGACATGAGCCCCATTCTCCCCCTAGTGAACTTGCAGAAGCTAGATATAGGTCGCAATAAGCTGACGAGCTCAAGCGTTGTGCTTAGCTTCACAAAACTGTCTTGGCTCAGTTTAGCGGAAAACCAATTAACCAGCGTTCAGGGGCTTGAGAGGTTGTCTTTAAAATACCTTGATTTAAGCGGCAATCAGATCATCGACCTAAGTACCTTGAAAAAAAAATCTTTTGAGGATGGGTTTTTTTACCAAGGTAACCCTGGTGCTAACAACTAACGCCCAGCCTATAATCTTTAAAAACCTGGCTTTTTTACCCCCTCTTTTTTAAGAACAAGAATCTGCGTTTTTAAGCTTGCCAGAACAAAAATCTCGGAGTACGAGCTAGTAGATGTTGTTTCATCATGCTCCTCCAATGAAGCATTTCGGAGACTTTCGTTTAGAAGGAAGGACAAGAAAATGCAAAAAACTAACCATTTGATGCAAAAACGCATTCTTAAGTTACCCAAACAAGAGTTTAATGCCTCTTATCGACGCGTCTACAAGATCCAAGGGACTCTACGATTTGCCTATCAGGATGCAGTTATTTACCCGATCCGTCCTTTTTACCCGGTAAGGCTACCGTTTAACTCCCTCCTTGATGAGCTTATGTATCCTGACCAAAGCGATGAAACCTCTTTAGAGGATTAACCCCAGGGGCTTGACAGAGATAATGATGCGGAATATATCGACCCCTATCTTTTTGCCAAAGAGAATGGCTTTGAGTTCTCTTCTCGAGATAGATTAAATTTTTGGGACAAGCGAAAAAAAGAATTTATTTCTATAGTTGGCTCAGCTGTATCCCGCTCTGGGATTGCCGAAAACGAATTTTATCTTCGCGTCGATCCTAATATTGTCTATTTTTGGTATAACACGATGCATAGAGCGCCTATATCGGTAGTTGGCCTTAAAGAAATTGAGACAGAACGGAAAATTAGGTGTCGGGCTCCATATACAATTAGAGCATGCTTTGAGCTCTCTCATTGCACAATCGACACGAACGATTTTTGATGTCTTACCTTTTTGAGCGACAATTTGTTGCGTGATTTTTACTTGGCAACCCATCGCATCTAAGATAGCCCTGTAATAAACGCTTGTCTTTTTCACTATGCCTTGTTAATTTTGAATTCTCTAATAACTTCCTGAGCAGGCCGATGCGTCTATAAGACTATCTTATTTTTCACTTAGTTTTTCCACATACAAAAAAATATACTATTATACCAAGATAGGTGACACATGATCATCACTCTTCATGAACTTTCGTTTGCTCACGAAAGCTCAAGCAAAAATATTCTTAATGCTTTAAATCTAAGTTTTAGCCCAGGTTTTACTAGCCTAATAGGACCAAACGGCTGTGGCAAATCCACTTTGCTACGTCTGCTAGCTGGTGAGCTGATGCCAACAGCAGGCCATATCAGTCGCCCTGCTGCCTTGCTATCCTATTGCCATCAAGAAACCCCTAGACCACCAAAAGATCTAGCAACCTTTCTTGCCGCTACAGATCGGGTAAGCCTAACCCTAAAAGGGGCTCTAAGCCTGCATAACTTTAGCACGGAGCAAACTCATTTTTGGCAAAACCTCAGCTCTGGCGAGCAAAAGCGCCTACAGCTAGCTTGTGCCTTGTACAAAGAACCGGATGTCCTGCTTATAGATGAACCGACCAACCACCTCGATGCTGCCAACCGCACCGCTATCATCACAGCCTTACGCCTCTTTCGAGGTATTGGCGTGCTCGTGAGCCACGACAGAGAGCTGTTAGATGCTATCACTAACCGCTGCGTGTTCTTTGTTGGCTCCACCTTGGTTGCCATTGGGGGCAACTATAGCGCGGCAAAACAGGAGTTAGAGACAAAACTCGCCTATGCAGCTTCCGAGCGAGATATCGCTAAGCGACAGATGCAGAGGCTAAAAAAGGAAGTCACCCGCATTGAACAGATCACACAGCAAAGCCCCAGCAAGCTTTCAAAGCGAGGAATTTCTGCGAAAGATCACGATCAAAAGAGCCGCATTGATGCAGCTCGCTTAACGGGCAAAGAGAAAAGCTTAGATCAGAAAAAACAGAACCTATCTCGTCGCGTCGACAACCTGCACAAGCGAGCTGCTAGTTTTAATCTCATTCCAGATTATGGCGATCATATTATCTTCCCCGTTGCTCCGTGCCACGAGTATGCGGTATTTCACAGCCACGAAGGAAGCATCCCCCTTGCAAACCAACACCGATTGCACTACCCCGAGTTGCACATTACTACTCATAGCAAGATTGCTATCTTAGGGTTGAACGGAGCTGGTAAATCGACTCTCTTGCGGCACATTCTAACTCATCAACGTACCAAGAAAGCGTTCTACATGCAGCAGGAGCTTACCATAGAGGATCATAAAGATTTACGCCTGCAGTTAACAGCGCTAGATGATGAAAAAAAAGCCCAGGTACTGCAAATCGTGGCAAGGTTAGGCAGCGATGCCAAGGATATCTTAGCAAGCCAAAGTTTCTCCCCAGGAGAGGCAAGAAAAATCGCTATTGCTACAGCTATTGTCGAAGGAACAGAGATTTTATTCCTTGATGAGCCAACCAATCATCTGGATCTAGCGTCCATCGAGCGGCTAACCCAAGGGCTTAAGGCAAGCAATCTGGCTATGGTAATCATCAGCCATGACATGCCTTTTGTCGATGCTGTGTGCACAACAAAATGGCACATCGAACGACCAGAAGAACGCGATGGGTTTGTAGTGATACGCTCTTGCTGATATATTTGAGCATCTTTTGGATGATTACACCTCGGGGCGTAGATGAGCAAGAGTCTGTTTCAGATTTTTCTCATAGCCCTGATCTCCTGGTTCATAAAAAACCACACCCTTAAGCTCTTCTGGTAGAAACTCCTGCTGACGCGCCTTTTGGTAATCGTCATGAGCATAAAGATAGTCCTTGCCATAACCTAAAGAGCGCATCAATGGTGTCACAGCATTTCTTAAATGCTCAGGAACAGGAAGATCTTTTGTTGCACGAGCCTTCGCAATAGCTTGGTCAATAGCTAAATAAGAACGGTTTGACTTTGGCGATGAAGCCAAAAAAGTTACCACCTGCGCTAAGATAATCCGCGCCTCAGGCATGCCCAGCATAGCCACCGCACTAGCCCCAGATGTAGCGACCATCAAAGCATGAGGGTTAGCATTGCCGATGTCCTCAGAAGCAGAGATGACCAAGCGCCTAGAAATAAAAGAAAGATCTTCACCTCCTTCTAAAAGACGCGCCAAATAATATAAAGCTGCATCAGGATGGCTGCCCCGAATCGACTTGATCAGAGCTGAGGCTAAATCGTAGTGACTATCACCTTTTTTATCATGGTATTGGGGCATGTCTGTCATCACACTCGCAACATCTTTGCTATCAACAGGCTTCCCTTCACAACCTGCTAACACAGCCTCTAAAAGATTCAGCGCCCGCCTTGCATCGCCACCTGCTGCCTGAGCAATCATAGTTAACGCTTCAGTTGTAACAGGTTCGCTTCGCTTAAGGACATCTATAACAGCTCGCTTAAGAAGCCTAATTAAAGCCTCTTCATCCAAAGCCTTGAAGCGAAAGATAAGACTTCGCGACAAAATGGCATTATTGACTTCAAAGGAGGGGTTTTCTGTAGTCGCGCCAATGAACTTGATACACCCTCGTTCAAGAGACGGCAGAAGCACGTCCTGCTGTCCTTTATTGAGACGATGCACCTCATCTAAAAAGAGCAGAGTAGGTTCATCAGAATCGATAGCACTGCGAATCTCTTTCACCGATGTGCTTGTTGCCGAAAGCTCAACAAGCTTATACTTTGACTCTCGCCCAATAAGCCTAGCGGCACTTGTCTTGCCACTGCCTGGAGGACCCCAAAAAAGCAAGGCATGAAACTGGCCTGTTTCTATGAGACGACGAAGGGGCGCCCCCTTGCCCCAAATAGCATCTTGACCCATAAGATGGTCAAAAAGATTTGGCCGCACTTTTTCGGCAAGTGGCGTACTAAAAGCTAGCTTTGGTTCATGATCGAATAGCATGCTCAAGTTCTAACTTACCTTCTCACCCCTGGCAAGGTAGATTCACTTTGAGTTGTCACAAGGAAGAGCTTGGAAGGCTTGCTACAAACCCCTCCCAAGCCCCGCATTTTACTGAAATTTCAATTTTAAGGACACCGACGATGAAAATTATGTGCATCGAAGGAAATAAGCAGCATCTCGACGGTGGCGCAATGTTTGGCAACGCCCCTAAAGCCATGTGGAGCAAGTGGCTTGCTTGCGATGATCAAAACCGCATTGAGCTAGCCTGCCGCTGCTTAATTTTACAGTGGGACAATAAGCTTGCCTTACTAGAAGCAGGTATTGGCGCTTTTTTTGAACCAAAGCTTGCTGAGCGCTATGGTGTACAAGAACCAAAGCGTCACTTACTACAAGAAAACCTACATAAGCTTGGGCTTAGCCCAGCAGACTTTGACTATATTATTCTTTCTCATCTACATTTTGACCATGCCGGAGGGCTTTTATCCCCCTATGATGCAGAACGACCTGAGCACCATGATCTAGTCTTTAGCAAAGCTACCTATCTTGTCTCCCGCGACTCTTGGCAGCGAGCTTTAAACCCACATGTTAGAGATAAAGCCTCCTTTGTCGCTCCTGTTATAAAAAAATTACGCGATTGTGACCAAGTACAGATTATTGAAAATCCTCAGACATTTCATGATCAAGATCTGCCCGTTCGTTTTATGACAAGCGACGGCCATACACCAGGTCATATGCACACTTTAATACAAGGCTCTAAACAGCAAGTTTTTTTCTGTGGTGATTTAGTGCCTGGCCGTCACTGGCTACATATTCCAATTACGATGGGTTATGACCGTTTTCCAGAGCTGCTGATCAATGAGAAAGACGCTATCCTCAAGCAAGCCGCCGCAGAAAATTGGCTTCTTGTTTATACCCACGATACAGATTATGGCCTCAGCCGCTGCCAGTTGCATCAGGGAAGAGTAGAAGCCTACGACCTACAGGTTGGTAATCGCTGGCTGGAGATTTAACTTTTATACCGGAAGCAATGACTCGTGCCGCCGCCACCCAAACCAACATGCTATGCAAGTTTCGATTTTCTAGTGGGAGATTCCTGGGCCACTTCAGTTCCCAGCGTTTGATGCCCCAAATCAATCCCGATTTCTTGGGGGCCGGCAACGCGTTTTTCTTGCGTTTCGCATTGCAAGTGCAAATGCCAATGCCTCTTGCATCTTGCGATAGCCGCCCTCCGAGCCGCAGCAACAACAATTGGCTAATGCCCCAAGTTAACGAAGAGGAAGAAGACATAAACTAAGCCCTCTGCTCCATCCCCCGACCTACGAGCCCTAGCAGTCCATTTGCTTTAGCCGCTGCGGGACTTCTTAGGTCTGCCAATTGTTATTTCCTCCGGCTACCGATGTCCCGCAGTCAATAAGCTCGCTGGTGGCAAAGCTCACTCTCAGCACCAAGCCTAAGACGCGAGGCTGCAGCTGACATTTACGTACCAGGGTTTAGAGCCGAGGAGCTGTTTTCCTTTGTCGGGAAGAATAAGGATCGCTTGAACTATGACCAGGCGATCTTAGAGGCCGATAGGGGCGTCGTTTTAAGAGAGGCAGGGGGCAGGAGTCGTTGCTCTCTGAGTTAGTTGCTCTCTAGTGCTTGCCCTGACAAGTGGTTGAGCAATGTGCCAAGCTGACGTTGGATGAGAGGCTCGTTCGTCTGCTTCAACATTTCGGTGAGGGATACTTTGAACTCCGGGATAAAGTCAGCATATGAGTCCATAGTGATATCGTTGTCTGAGCAAAGCTGCTTTAGCTTGTCTGCAAACGATGGCTCATTTAGCTTGGCAACGTAGTGGAGTTTATAAACTAAAAAGGCATAGTGAATTATTGGCCGTAGCATATTCTCAGCTGTGGAACGACGTGATTGACCGGCAAGGTGTTCGTTTATAGCAGTTTGAATTTGATTTCCGACTTTACCATCGATGTGATTCCAGACAGCAATGACTTGATCACTGATTTGACCCTTGATTTGATCCCTGACTTGCTCCCAGATTTGACCCCCGAATTGCTCCCACTCTTGCTCCCACTCTTGCTCCCATTCTTGCTCCCCGACTTGAGCCCAGACCTGATTATTATTGAATTTAAGCGGGATTTGAAAAGAGATTTCACACCCGACTTTCATCTCTACTATCGACTCTACAGTGACTAGCAGCATCGGGTTTACACCCGTACCCGCAATCTTCAACTGAGTCCAGTCCGTAGATACTAACTCATCCATAGCCTTTATCTTGGCATCTGCTATCAGGCTCTTATCTCTCAGTATTCTCTTCAGAGCTTTGGTGAGGCCTGCTAGATCATAGCATCGCCAGCCATCCTTACTAGGCTCGTACTTGAGCAATCTTGGAGCGCTCGATGGCTTTTTTACCCAAAAGTATTCTGGGTGCTTGCCACGAAAATTATTGTTCATTGGATATGAATAGAAGGCGTTATAAGCACTTTGCTGAAGC
>CALBMD010000111.1 GCA_937896265.1 uncultured Pseudomonadota bacterium | reverse complement strand
ATCATGGCTTCATAATTTGGAGCTTGAGCATAGGGAACACAAGCCTTAATAAGAACAGCGTTGCCTTCGCCATAGCTTGAAATATTAAAAGAATCTTTTCCTCTTGCATAGTACATGTAGATGGTACCAGCTGGCATAAAGAGAGCTGCTCGTTTGGCAGTCCAGCCTAAAGAAGCATGGCTCCCCTTTTCATGCTTATAGTAAGCTTCAGTTTCAATAATCTGAGCATACAAGGTAAGGCTAGGGAGGATGCGACAAATCACTTTGCCTAAGAGATTGCGAGCAAGTTCACTTGCATCTTTGTTGAAATACTCATTTGGAAGCATTGTCATGTCGATGGCCTCAGCGGCTAAAGCGAGTAATATATTGGCAACGCTTGCAAAGATCCTCAACTAGCTTGCCTCTGTTAAACCCGTCTAACATAGCTTTGGCTTTTGGACCAGCTAGTATTGCCTCCAAAGGTTGATCATTGATGTTACCTAGAGGTATAACCCCTTCTTTATCCAAGCAGCACGGAACAATGGTGCCGTCTACAAGAATGCCAAAGTGTTGTGACAAGCCGTAGCAGCGACCTGTTTCACCGAGCACTGGTAGCTCCATGGACGGCCAAGTAAATTCAGTGTCAAAGTGCAGATACAAGCGATGTATGAGGCGTTGGCTTTTGAAGCGTCGTACATCAATATCTTTGCGAATATGACAGCCAAACCGTTGTTCAATGCGTTCTAGCATTTGGATGTTTTTGCTCTCGACACCTTGCGGTGTGGCTAAATTCCATAATCGAAAGTTGATATAGAGGTCTTCTCGTTCGACAAACGCTTTGTCGCAGAAAGCAAAGATACGGTCGAGGTAGGCTGTGGGATCTCTATCTGGGAAGTTATTAGGGTAGCTGTGCAGGGAGAAATTCACCTGACGAAAGGCAGGGTTTAGTAATAGATCAGCGGTTTTATCGCGTAGTAGTACGCCATTGGTGACGAGGTTTATTTTGACATGATGTTCTTGGCAGATGGCAACAAAAGTAGCTAGTTTTGGGTTGACTAACGGATCTCCCATGAGATGAAAAGCTACTTGATCTGTCAGGGGCGCCAATTGCTCAATAATACGTCGAAAAAGCGCTTCATCCATGACTTTTTTGGGGCGTATCACCTCAGGGCAGAAGGTGCATTGAAGGTTGCAGATATTGCTGATTTCGATATGGACCTTACTATAGGTCTGGGATTTGAGCATAGTTTTTTTGATCCTTTGGGGGTGCGGTAAGAATACCTTCTTTCTGTAGCAGGTCAATAGAGAATTGGGGGTTAAACTTGCCAAAATTTCAAATTATGATTTTGATAGACATTCTTTTACAGCTCGCTTACATAAGGGGGTCGAGAGATTTTTCAATGGAGTAAGTAATGAAGCATCATGTGGTCAGAGAGCTTTTTCTTTTGTCATTGATCTGCTTAAGCGCTATCACTCAAGCTACAGAATCCTGGAAAAAAGCTTTGCTTAATTTCGATGCTCCGACAATGCAGTCTCTTCTGGATAATGGTCTTATTAATCGTCTGAAGTTATGTTCCCCTGATGCGCTGCATGAAGGATTTGCCAAGAGCTCTTCAAAAACAATATCTGAGCGCCGCCAAGTTTTAGAAATCTACGGTAAGCATTGCGATATCAATGAACTAGATAGCAATGACGAGCATATTTTTTTGTCTGCTAAATCCTTCGAGGAGTTCGAGTTACTGTTATCTTTAGGTGCTGACCCATTTGCTAGGATAATTTCTTGGGACAAAGAAACCTTTATTTATGAGAAGCTTGATTTAGGCGCTGCAACCAAAGAGCTATTTATTGAGGCTCAGGATAAAATTTTGCTTTCGAAAGAGCAGTTAGAAAAGATACCGCTTTGTGCTCTATGCAAGAAAAAAGCTGTACATCAGCCTGTTTTTTTGAAAGGCCAGCTATGCCATCTAAGCTGTGTTATTAATCAAAATCTAGATTGGCCCGTTCAGGTTTCAAGCAAAGAAGAAATCTTGGAAAAGATTCGTCGTCTTGTTCCTGAAAGAAAACTGGAACCATCCTCTTTGGCTGATGTCCTCAAAAAAGGTGTTTTAAGCCTCAAAGACCTCAGTCAGCTGCGAAAAGAAGGTGTAGACTGTATCAATTTTTGTTATGAGCAAAACTTCTCACGAGAGAGTCTTTCTACATCCTCTTCTGATGAAGAAGATTATGATAGCGACGAAGACTCTGATGATGATGAAGGGGTTAGGACTGGAAGTGTTTCCTTTTTAACATGGTTGCTACAAAATAGACAAAACTATGAAAAGCTTTTGTGGCAAGTCTTGTGCGATCCTGAAACTGATCTCAACTATTTAAATGGCTATGGCCAAACTCTTTTGATGATCTCTATCATTTTAGGTCATAAAGATGTCTTTAATTTTTTAATTAGGCCTAAGCGTAAGGTCATGCTTAATAAACAAGATTATATCAACTCATCAACAGCACTGCATTTTGCTGCTAAGAGCAATAAAAAAGAATACGTTAAGAAGTTGCTTAAAACTAAGGTTAACCTGAGACTTAAAAATAGAGATGGTCTGACAGCTTATGCCTTGGCAGTTGCTGTGGGCGCTACAGATGCGATTGACGAATTTATTGATCGTAATGCACAGGCATTTTTATTTGCAGATAAAGATAGTCCAGTAAGGGTAGCAATAAAGATTGACGATCTGGCAACTTTTCAAAAAATGGTAGGAAACAGAAAACTAGAAAGTAGAAAGTATCTTGAATGTCTATCTGCAGCGGCAATCAGGCATAACTCTGAAATTTTTCGCCACCTCTTACCACTTATAGGTCTAGCTCAAGGTTGTTTAAACGCTATGAATACAGTTTTTGGATTAGCTATTGAGGGTTCGCAAATTGAGAATATAAAGTTTTGTTGTGAAAAAAACCAAAATCTTATTCACACCACCTTTGCTTATGGTCGTACTTGCTTGATGTTGATTGATGATGTTCATGTTTTGCGCGTTCTTCTTGATTATGGTGCAGATGCTGCTATTACGAATCGTGCTGGAAAGAATGCTTTAGAGTATGCAAGAGATGAATATTTTTCTCCTGAATCGATCGCAATATTATCACGAGCCCTAGAGAGTAAGATCGTTCGTCATGTAGGCACAGAAGAAGGTAGAGAAAAACAACAAGAAAGCGAAGAAGAAGATAAAGATAGGTGCGCTATTTGCCTTTTCGATCTAAGTGAAAGTGTCATTTTCCCTTGTGGAAAGCACAAATTTCATGATTCTTGCATTAGGAAATGGGGAGAACAAGGTGGGGATACTTGCCCTCTTTGTCGTCACCTGTGGCAATTTTTTTAAGAATACCATTTCACCGATGGTAGCATGATACCACAAAGGCCAACACAGTCGCCGTTTTTATCGAGAATAGCTTTTTTAAAATAAGTCACTTCACGGCGGATTCCGTCAGCACAAAGTACTTCGGCTGAGTAATTTTGTACTCCCTTGCTAGCAAAAAGCTCTTCGTCTTTACGGCGATAAGTAGCGGCTAGTTCTGCAGGAATCCTATCAATAAGTTCTAAGAAATTACGTTGACCAATCTGTGATTTGGGGAGCCCAAGGATCTGCGTGGCGAAACTTTGGTTGCAAACTTGATACCTACCATCACGATTTTTCGAAAAAACTGGATAGGGGATAAGGTCTAAGGCTGTCTCAGCTGAAAAGTTCCAACTGCCATCTTCATTGATAAAGTTCCGATCTAAGAGCGTTGATTGTGCATCTTTGCCTTTGCGATTAGGAAGAAATTTAATGGCATGGGTTAAGTTTTGACTTACAAGCGGCTTAGGGATTGATAGATCTGCTCCAGCTTCAAAGCTTTTCAAAAATAGGTTTGTTGAAGCGTGACTTGAATGTAGGCATACCATTCCATCATATTTATTCTCGCGTAGAGATTTAATCAAAT
>CALBMD010000110.1 GCA_937896265.1 uncultured Pseudomonadota bacterium | reverse complement strand
GGAGTTCAGACGTGTGCTCTTCCGATCTAAGTAAGTCAAAGGGGTTGGTTTTCCCAAGCCATTATCGAGAAGTCATCGTTGCTTTTTTGGGTGGTTATCTTTCAGAATTTAAAGAAAAAGTAACCAAAGATCTAGAGTCATTGAGAAGTCTCTTCTCGCCAGCTCGCAAGCGAAATTGCCAAAAGATCCTTGAGAAAATTACATGCTTGGAACAGCTGGGAAGGGCTCAGGTAAGAGATCTTCTGGGGTTTCAAGGGGTTTTTGTAGTAAAAACTTCTGAAAATGCCCTTATAGTCTACCCAATTCATAGTTCACAAATGGCTGATCCTTTATTTATCGATAAACCATTAGTTGAATGGCTTAAAACATCGAATTTTCTAAGCACATACTTTAATACTTTTAAAATTCCGCAAAAAGGATTAAAAGAAGCTAAGGATCTAAAAAAGATTTGCAATGTAAACGCCGCGTTGTGGTTTATTTTTCTTGCCTCCAAGCGCGATCAAAGCGGTTTTGGTCAGTTTTTTAGTCTAAACGAGCTTCATTCAATTGTAAGGTCAGGAGTTAAGTATGAAAGGTGATGACAAGGTTATTGAGCTTCTTAACGAAGTATTGGTTGGAGAGCTTACAGCTATTAACCAGTACTTTTTACATGCCAAAATGTGCAAGAATTGGGGCTATCTAAAAATTGCTGCCATTATCCATAAAGAGTCTATTGATGAGATGAAACATGCCAGCGAGCTTACTGACCGGATTCTTTTTCTTGAAGGTGTGCCTAACTTTCAGAAGTTAGATAAGTTGCATATCGGCGAAACTGTTAAAGAGCAGCTTGAATCTGACTTAAAACTTGAGCAAGTTGCAATCAGCAGACTGAAGCAGGGGATCGAAGCTTGCTATAGCGCGCACGACCATGTCTCTAGAGAACTTTTAGAGAGAATTCTTCTAGATGAAGAAAACCACATCGATTGGTTAGAAGCTCAGTTAGGTGTCATTAAAGATATTGGTTTTGAGAATTATCTTGCTCAGCAGCTTGGGTAAATAACTTTATTGTTCCTTCTCGGCCTCTTTACCAACCACTATTTCTTGCGCCCCTGTTTTTGTTTTATCTATCAAATCCTTGAGATGGCAGACGCAAGAGCCACAATTTGTTCCTATTTTAAACTTAGCTTGAATTGCCTCAATGGACTTGGGGCCTTCAGCAAGCTCATTTAGGATGCTTTTTTCAGAGACCCCATAGCATAAGCATAACAGCATTTTTTACGCTCCCCTATTTGCAATTCTCCCATCATTATATCGGCTTTTTTTCAAATGAAAATGAGAAATATTTTCAAAATAAGACATGGTCATTAAGACCAATAATTTTAGTATTTTAAGAAGAAAAACTGATTTTCATTTGCACTAGGAAAATTATTGGTATGATAATCTCTCTTTAAATAATTAACCAAAAAGGTGGATTAGCTAATGGCAGTTAAAAAGGCATTGTTGTGTATTTCGGTTATTTCTTTTGGGACATCAACCCTTGCTGATAAAAAGGCGGTAGGTGAGGCATTTAAATCAGACAAAGATCAGATTAGCTATAGTATTGGCCATCAAATTGGTAACGGCCTGAAAACTCAAAATATTGAAGTCAATTACGATCTTTTGTTAGCGGGTATCAAAGATGTCAATGAAGGTAAACCTGCCAAAATGACAGATCAGCAAATGCATGCAGCGATGAGCAAATTACAAGCTGAAATGCAAAAAAAGCTTGCTGACAAAGCTCAAGAAAATAAAGCCAAAGGTGAAGAATTTTTGACAAAGAACGCCAAGGAAAAAGGTGTTTTAAAAACGGCTAGCGGCTTGCAGTATAAAATTATTGCTGAAGGTAAAGGAAAAAAACCAAAGGCAGAGAGTAAAGTTAGCGTCAATTATAAAGGGACTTTCATTGATGGTAAAGAATTTGATAAATCCGCAGAGGGGCAGCCTGCAACCTTCAACGTCAATGGCGTGATTAAAGGTTGGACAGAAGCACTGCAATTGATGTCGGAAGGATCTAAATGGCAGATTTTTGTTCCATCTGAGCTAGCCTATGGTAGCCGAGGAAATAATGCTATTCCAGGTAACACGGTGCTTGTTTTTGACGTCGAATTACTAAAAATTCTTGAGTAGTTTCTCCTTTATTTTATCATGCTGGCAATGGCTGGCGTGCCTATCTTCTCAAACTCTCTTGACTTAGCTAATATTGTAGCTTTAAGTACTATAAGGGCCTATGTTCGTCTTTGGGCTTCAGCAAGACTTTTTCAGTAGATCCAGAAAGAGGATTGACATTGCGAAGATATTTATACCTCCTGTCAAGCTTAGGGATATTGGTCTGGTCACCTCTCGCTTTTTCGGCGGAATCTCGTGGCAGCCAACTATATAAATTATGTGAAAAATGCCATGGTTTACATGGTGAAGGGAACAAAGACCTGCTTGTCCCTTCTATTGCCGGTCGCGCGGAGTGGGCTGTCAAACTTATGCTTGAGAAGTATAAGTCTGGAAAACTTGGCAAAGATCCCGGCGATGAACCAGCCATTCGTATGACCTCAATGGCTCGTATGCTTAACGATAAAGACATCGCAGCAGTGTCAAAGTTTGTATCTCAGATGAAACCTGCCAAGCTTGAGCCGACTATTGTCGGCGATACTGACCATGGGGAAGCAAAATATGCTGTTTGTTCAGCTTGTCATGGTAAAGATGCCGAAGGCAATCAGGCACTAAACGCTCCACCTTTAATAGGTTTACCTGATTGGTATATATTTAAAGCGACACCTAAATATCTGGCAGCAACAGGGCGTCGCGGCGATGTAACTGTCAATCCAGAAGGTGCTGCTATGGTTGCGGGTGCGGATACGGTTAAAGATGAGAAGGATCGTAGAGATGTTATAGATTATATTATGGCTCTACAAGGAGTAAGAGGAAAAAGCGAAGAAAAGAAAGAAAGCTCAAATAAAGAAAAAGCTACTGTAATGCCATCAGTCGAGAAAAAAGTAGAAGCTCCTAAAGAAAGCAAATAAGGAACATATTTATGGATTTTGGTTCTACGCCAGAGAAACTTAGTAAAAATATCTTCGTGATTGTTCTTGTTGGGACTGTCATATTTTTTGGGATTGTTTTTACATTCATCTATTAGAGATTGGATTTTTCGACCATGATGGAACACATTATCGAGCAAGCATCCAGCTACGCAGCAGATATCGACGAAGTAATTTTAATTATCACCATTTTAGGTGGTTTTTGGTTGCTGCTAGCAGAGTTTGTGCTGTTTTATCTGATTGTCCGGTTCAGGGCCTCGAAAAATCCAAAAGGCCAATATCTTACAGGGGACTCTAAAACAGAAAAAAGATGGATTATTTGGCCACATAATATCGTTATTCTCTGTGACCTTATCATTATCTTTTTTGCTGTCCGTGTATGGTACAACGTTAAACAGTCTTTACCTGAGCCGCAAGAAACAGTTCGGATTGTTGGCCAACAGTGGGCTTGGCAGTTTACTCACCCTGGTCCTGATGGCAAATTAGGTTCAGGGCAGGATATTACTGTCATGGATGAGTTACATGTGAAAGTTGGCAAAGTTTATCATTTTAAGCTTGAATCACAGGATGTGTTGCACAGTTTTTCAGTCCCAGTTTTTCGGTTAAAGCAAGATGCGGTGCCTGGTCGTGTTATTACTGGTTGGTTTAAACCGACCAAAGAGGGAGTTTTTGATATTCAGTGCGCTGAAATGTGTGGCATTGGCCATGGCATTATGGCTGGTCGAATCCATATTCAATCCGAAGCTGAATATGAGAAATGGACAGCTGCTAACCGAAAAGACAAGGTTTCAAGTTAATAAAGAGGAGCGAGTTAAGTAAATGGGACACGCACAACACAGCCACACTGACCATGGTCATGTGGAACAAAGCTTTTGGTCGAAATATATAT
>CALBMD010000109.1 GCA_937896265.1 uncultured Pseudomonadota bacterium | reverse complement strand
AGGGGCAAGAGCTGCATTAATTTCTTTCACCTTTTTCTTAACAGCTTCAACAACCTTGATAGTATTGGCACCTGTTCGCTTAGTCACAGAGATTGTCAAAGCTGGTTTACCGTTGACGAAAGCACGTGTTTTCTCATCTTCCAAGGCCTCTTTAACTGTAGCAACATCTGAAACCCTAACCGGATTTTCATTACCATAGAAAGTCAAAACGGTATCGCGGATATTTTCTAAAGTATCAAACTCCCCCAGCGTTCGAACTAAGGCTTCGATATTCTTTGAATTAGCTTTACCTGCTGGGATGTTTTTACCAGAGGTATTGATGCCAGCTGCTACCATTGCAGCCGAAAGATTGCGAGCATACAAGGCCTCTCGATTCAAAAGAACATGAACCTCTCGTTTACGGCCACCTATGATCTCTACCATACCAACATCAGATACCTGCTCGATCAAGGGTTTTACTTGTTGCTCAGCTAGATCAAATAAGTCTGCTGGATCCTTTTTCGCGGTAAGAGCTAAGCTAACATGAGGCATATCTGAAATATCGAAAGCACGAACATCAGGATCCAAAGCATCATCAGGCAAAAGACGCTTAGCTGAAGAGACACGATCTTTGACTTGCTGCTCAGCGTACTTGCTATCTGTATCTAGGGAAAACTCGACGATAACGATGTTTACCCCATCTTTACTTATCGAACGAAGATTTTTAATCCCAGCAAGAGCCCCTAAACTATCCTCAATAGGCTTTGCAATCAAAGACTCAATCTCAGTTGGCGCTGCACCTGGATAAGGTGTAGTCACAACAATAATAGGAAAATTGACGTTGGGAAAAAGGTCTACTCCCAACTTTGAGATTGCCATAGCTCCAACAATCAAAATCAATGCGAATAAACAAGTTACAGAAACAGGTCTTCTAATAGCGATGTCAGAAACACTCATAGCGGCCCATCCTGATAGGTTTTCATGACAGACAAGAGCACCATCACTTGGGCCACTGCCTGCACACGGCTTTTTTGTGCATGGAGATAATCTTGCTCAACGGAAAATAATTGATAGGTTGTTGTGCGCCCGTTTTTAATGCGCTGTCGCTCTGCTTGAAATTTTTCTTTCTGAACTTTTTCTAGATCTATGACAAGACTCAGCGTTTCTTTGGCATCAGCTAACTGTTGGTTAAGCTGAATCCAACTATTTTCAACATCTCGCTGCTTACTTTCAAGCTCTAGTTTTTCTCCCTCTAGTTCCTCGACGTAGCCACGACGAGATTTGTTAATAACATCACGATCAAGCGGCACGCTAACATTCAACCCATACACATAAAGAGGGTGGTTACCCTTGACTGACTCTTTTTGTGCATCTGGCCAATCTTGCGCTACGCTAGTGCGACTAATCTTAGCAAAGACATCAATAGTAGCGTCATAGCGTGCATGATTTAACCCTGCACCAATTTCTTTGGCACTCACCGCAGCACGTTGAGCTTTGATATCATCGCGGTCATTAGAGCGAGCAGGTGAGTTAAGGTTTAAAAGATTTTGAGCATCGTCTGGCAAAATTGCTTGAGCGATCTCATCATCTTTTTTGCCACGGAATTGATTGAAGTTCTTAAGAGCTAATCTAGTTTCATTACGCGATGCTGCTAACTCTAATTCACGACCTTTAAGAGCCGCTTTAGCTGCTAAAAGATCGGCTGTATCGCTTAAGTGATCATCTGCACGGCGTTGCTGCCATTCGGTTAGTCTTTTTGTGCGATTAAAAGTCTCTTCTTGAATTGTTTCTATCATCTGAGCAAGAGCTAACCGCCAATAAGCTCTTTCAGCATCCAAAAGGATAATACGAGCTCGAAATTTCTCCGCATAGCTTGTAGCATCAGTGCTATGCATCGCCTGTTTTTCTTGAGCGCGATGCCCAGAACCAAAACTATTTTTCCATAAAGACTGCTTTATCTCAAGACTAAGAGCAGCGTCAAAATACTCTTCTCCAAAAGGAAGATAGACTGCTGAGCTAGCAGGCACACCAACAAGGGTTGTTTTTTTGACATCATAGGAGATCTTGCTTTGTAAGCCATATCGTGATTGCTGCATTACCCCAAACTCAAGTTCCTTTTGGCCAGCTTTTTCATAAGGAACGATAGACATCAAATTGATACGGTGATCATCGGAGCTAGTTAGGTTAGTAAAAAAAGCTGGAGAAAACATCATGCCCGCTTCTTCACGCTTAAGCTCTGCCCCTGTAACTTTCTTTTGGGTTGAAACAAAACCAGGATGAGTGCTTTTTACCTGTATTAAGAATTGATCCAGACTAATAATTTCTGCCAATGCTTGACACGAAGCTAGCAGACAGCAAAGGACCAGGTTCGCTTTAAACCACATGGCATCCCCTTAGAATCAGCCCGAAAAATAATTTTTGCTTTGCAGTCAGAATATCATAAATAGTTGGATGGCTCTATTGGAAATCTTTCAAGCAACTTAATATGCTAAATAACTCAAGTAGAATGCCTTCGATGTGCTAACCAAGAAGCAAAAACTGAACCACCTAAACAGATTGCTATACAAAGAAGAGAGATCTCTACTGGAATATGATAAAAATCAGCTATAAGAATTTTGACGCCAATAAACCCGATAGCTATAGCCAACCCATAGTGGAGGTAACGGATAATATCTACTAAACCAGCTAAAGTGAAATATAGTGACCGAAGCCCCAAAATCGCAAAGATATTTGAAGTATAGACAATAAAAGTGTCGGTACTAATTGCTAAAATTGCTGGCACGGAATCTAAAGCAAAGATGAGATCGCTGATTTCAACAGCTACTAAAGCTTGAAAAGCGGGAGTAGCAAACCATTTACCATTTTCTTTAAGGAAAAAGTCTCCGTTGTTCGATTTTTTCGTCAGCGGAACCACACGACCTATTAGGTGAACCCATCGATCACTTGGCTCTTTATCTTCTTGGTTATGAGAACGGAGCATCTTAATAGCTGCAAAGATGAGAAATGCACCAAAAAAGTAGAGAACAAAATGAAATTTCGTAACAATAGCAATACCTGCACCAATAAAAATAGCTCTCATCACTAAAGCGCTAAGAATCCCCCACTGTAAAATACGGTGCTGCCAACGTTTCTGAATATTAAAGTGCTTAAATATCAAAACAAAAACAAACAGGTTATCAACCCCTAGGGTCTTTTCAAGAAGATAACCAGCTAAAAAAGTTTTAGCTGGTTCAAACCCAAGGAAATACCAGACACCTGCATTAAAAATAAGAGCAAAGCTAATCCAAAGCAGGCTAAGCCAAAGATTATAAGTTAAAGTGTCGGATTTTTCATCTTTATGAAAAGCTCCCATATCCAAAGCTAGCATGCTAAGAATGAAAAGAGCAAAGACACCCCAACCAACCACACCAACAGCTTCCACCTATTCACACCCTCCACCTGGGCAAAAGCAACCAAACTTTTCTCTCATCCATGCCATGAAACCTGTTTCTTTTTCAGGTTGACTACGATAAAGCCGAAATAATGCTCTTAGATCGTGAAGAAACTCCGCTTTTTTGTCACTGTCAGTAAAAGTCAGCACACAGTTCTGATTAAATGTAATAGAAGGACTCTCCAAATCCTGAGACAGCCTGACTTTAAAAACTTCAAAAGCAATAGATGGCACCTTCTCTAGTGTAAAAACAAGTAGATCATGTGTCACCCTGATTTTGACAACTTGATGAGATATTTCATCGTATGCAATAAAAATGTTTCCATAGCCATCATGGATTTTTTTTTCAAATTGAGCAATTTTCTCAGCCAGCTTAGGTACCGTACGCACTGTAGAAGAAGCTGCGGCGTAACCGATACTGCTAGCTAAACAAAAAAGATGCACCATCGCAAGGCGTCGAAACACAATAACCCCCATTTGATAATACCTAATGACTAGTTTGAAAAATCTAAGGTGGTTTCACTATAGAGATGGGATAAAATCTCTGGCAAGCCTCATTTGCGCTGGCGCGCTTTGAGCCGTTCAATCTCTTGTTGGACTCTTGCCTTCTTTGCGTTGAGATCGGGGTTAATTTGTAACTGTGTCATTAAATCTCTTTTTAAAATCAAGGCATGCTCAAGGGGCAACACTTCAAAAATACCCATATCTCTGTAGTGTTTGACTAAAAGCTCTTCAATCTCATTGCGCTCTAAGTTCCAGCTTTCAATCATTTTTGCAATGTCGCGATCTTCTTGGATTAAGATCCAGACAAAATACTCAATTGGCAAAGGTTGAGAGAATCGCATGTTAGGTGTATCGGCTATCTAGAAAAATAATTTAAATCTCGAGTCGGCAAGCATGCTGCGCTTATCCTAAGTTCTAGCAATGCCTTGCGATTCTCACCGCTCCAACTACTAGAATCCATGGAAAAGCTTATTTATTTTGAGGAATTTGATGTTATCGTCGCAATGTACATGTTGGTACTTGAGGATTTTGCGACGACAAAGCAACGCCGCAAGGGACTAGCTTAGCGTCGCAGCATACAACTAGAAATTCGGATCCGGGCTAAATTGAGGGAGATCCTTCGCCTTCGATAGGGCACGTCTTTGTCGTAAAAGCGCCAAAGACTAGTTAAGATGGCGCCAGCTTGCACAGACCACATCATAAAGGCAAGTAACAACAGGCTCACTAACATAAAGATGATACTCTGGCTCTGTCAGAAGTAGGATAAGAATCAATATGATAGCAAGGATTACAGCGCCCATAAGGAAGGATGCACCTAAGGTTCCTACACCTGCATAAATAGCAAGGAGGCCACTCCCAACAGCGCTCGCCCCCAAAATTATCTTTAATAGAAGATTATCTTGGCGCGGGCCTTCAATAGGGGAAATAGCCATTTGCTGCTTGACACATCTTGAATTAACGCTTTGAACCAACCCATCTGGGTTATCTGCACTCATGCAATTAACCGTAGGATTTGGGTAACCATTACAGTCCTCTTTTACGGTTGAAACACAAAGTGTTCTACTTTCTCCAATGCCAGCAACGCTAAGCTCAAGTTTAGAACAAACGTCATTACCATCATCATCCTTACCTATAACCTGCTGCCCAGGTAAACAGATTGCTTTAATCTCACAACTGGTCATATTAGCGTTGTAGCTATAGGGCGTTAAGCAATCGCATTCAATAGCACCATTAGGATACATCCTTATAATGCTTTCATTAGGCAAAGGACATTTAATTCCGCGAATATCAGCAATGCCAAGAGTTCGGTAAGCAGGCTTGCCACCCGATAAATTTAATGGATACACCCCAAGGATACCTAAACGAATTTGTCCACCTGAGAAATCCCAGTGCTCTAACTCATAACGAAGAAGAATGCTATCAGCAAGACTGCAACTTAAGCTCGGAGAATCTTGATTCAAATTTGAACCTTGAGGTATAGAGCAAGTTGGTCGAAAGAAAACTTTTAGTTTAAAAGGAAAGAACTTACTCCAAGGCCCAGAGTTACCATTAGAATCATACCCAACCTCCTTGGAGCCGCGTTTACCGGCTAAGAAGCAAGATATGGGATCTTGAGGAGCAGAGGTTGGTGAGCGCTGTCCTGGACAGTTGGAATCGATTTGATTATATACTGCCCCAGGGAAAGGATGTGTTGGGGTAGTTCTTACCAACAGAGGGTACTCATGATTAACAGGGTCTGCAGGATTAGCTGGCACGCATAGACCTGAAGGGGTCTCCGAGTCTTTATGGATGCAGTTATGTAGCATAGTATTGCCAAACTCACCAGTATAGACAGCACTGGCATTAAGATAGTCAGGATCATCAAGAATCATCTTGATTTTCTCGCCGAATTCATTGCGCTTCTTATGTAATGCCGCTCGTCCTTGATCTTTGATCAAACGATATTGGATGGTCTGTAAGCCAGCGACAATAAATCCAGCAAACCCAATAGCAAAAAGGCTTATTAATAAACTGGCGCCTTTTTCTGAGGATAACGCGAAAAGCTTAATATGTGACTTTGCCACTGCAGAAGTCCCTTAAGATAGTTGGCCCTTTACTTACAGGGCAATTGGACTCAAGCTTAAGAAAACCAGATTGAGCAATGGGGTTAAGATCGACATCGAGAACTTCTAGATCCCCCATATCAACTATAGATTCAAGGGACTTAATAAAATTACCTTTTAAATAAAGGTGTTTCATATTATGTAAAGGGCGTAAGAGGGAAATATCTGTTACTCCGTTATCAAACAAATGAAGATCTGTTAGCTTGACAAGAAATTGTATGCCTTCGAGATTAGAAACACGATTATAGCCGAGGAAAAGCTCTTCTAGAAAAAGAGAGTTATAAAGCCCAGCAACACTATCAACAAGGTTTCCTTGCAGATCGAGAGTCTTAAGTTTGAGATTGCCACCAAGAGGGCTAACATCGCGAATTTTATTATTAGGCAAAACAAGGCTCTCAAACTTAAATTCTGAGATTGGGCCTAGCTCAGATAAATAATCTTCTTCGGTAAGCTGAGTGTGATAAACCTGGTTAAAAATACTAATAGCCTGATTGCCATCAATAGTAAGAGTTGCCGCCGCTTTCAGGTAGTCATAGGTCTTTTGACAGCTTTGATCTGATGTACCAGCCGCAAGGTGCAAAAACATCAGTGTTTGTTTGATAGGTCGCGGAGGGTTCGGGTCACGGCAATAGTCCATAAAGGTTTTAGAACTACACTGCCCTAGCCCCTTAGAAGCAGCCACCCATTTATAGCGCACCCCCTGTTTAAGGCAAGCATCTTGAGGGGTTAAACAATCGTTATTTTTCCAAACTCCTCCATTGCTTTGGCATAAAGCAATCGGGGTTGTGCAAGAATTACTTACCCATATATTCTTTGCTTTTAAACAGATAGCTTTTGGACTCATGCAAATATTATTTACAGCATCCCATTTTGACCCATCATTTAAATTCTTACAAAAATTCATTGGAGTGATACAAGTACCTGAGATTGATTCAAAAATGAGACCTTTATCAAGGCATTGCTTTTGAGCTGTAGTATTGGGTTTTGGCGATGGGGAAGCTTGAGGGGTTGCTTCTGGAGTAGAGCTTTTAGTCGTCCTACACGCCAAAGACAACAAAAAGAACCATAAAAGTAAAAACTTGGCCATTTTGCCCTCTCAACAATATTCACTTTATTAGCTTTTAGAACAATGATAGCATGTCCTACTTATACGCTGCCACCTTTTGGATCTGTTTTCATGCTTGAAATAACCAAAGTCATTGAATGGGACATGGGTCACCGTGTTCCAAATCATGCAAATAAATGCCGCAA
>CALBMD010000108.1 GCA_937896265.1 uncultured Pseudomonadota bacterium | reverse complement strand
CCATTGATATCTGTTACAAAATACTCCCTATCTGCTAAGGCCGGATTGTGATGAAGACGGCTAATCCACTCACTGACTAAAGCCTTGACTTGTCTAGCATCCAAAGCGTTGGGAACAATATAATGGTCTGAATATATTTCTTTTTTTCCAGATTCAGCATCTAGTCTAAAAGTAGCTGAACAAAATGGGCACATTAACAGATAGTCTTTTAAATCAAACTGTGAAGCAGCATTACAGCTTGGGCAGGCCAATTCATGCATGTTTTTGTTCCTAAAATTTAAGGTACTTGTAAACATTTTAGCATGGCTCGGTTGACAAACTATCGAGCAAGCTTAAGTTTAAGCCAGGACGGTTTAAGGATGCTTTGGCGATCAAAAATGATCATTGGCTCCTTTAGAATCTTAGGCAGAAAAATATGCGTTTTGGAGTCAGACTATGGGAAAGATTATTGGTATCGATTTAGGCACTACAAACTCAGTTGTCGCAGTGATGGAGCAGGGCCAAGCTAAGATCATTGAGAACGCAGAAGGGCAACGAACGACCCCAAGCGTTGTCGGTTATACAAAAGATAATGAAATTCTAGTCGGTGCAGCTGCCCGTCGCCAAGCTGTAACCAACCCAAAAAACACAATATTTTCAGCTAAACGCTTTATTGGTTGTTCTTTTAGTGAAAGGGCAACCGAGGCTAAGGCAATGCCTTATGCTGTAAAATCTGGCAATGGCACAGCAGCTGTCTTTGCTGTCAACAACAAAGACGTCTACCCAACAGAAGTCTCAGCAGCTGTTCTTGGCAAACTAAAACAAGCTGCAGAAGCCTACTTGGGAGAAAAAGTAAGTGATGCAGTTATAACAGTGCCTGCTTACTTCAACGACGCACAAAGACAAGCTACTAAAGACGCTGGAAAAATTGCTGGCTTGAACGTACTGCGCTTGGTGGCTGAACCTACAGCTGCAGCCCTTGCTTATGGACTTGATAAAAAGAAAAACGAGAAGATTGCTGTTTATGACTTTGGTGGCGGTACTTTTGATATCTCTGTTCTTGAAGTCGGAGAAAATGTAGTTGAAGTTTTAGCTACCAATGGTGATTCGCATTTGGGTGGTGATAATATTGACGAAATCCTCATCAAGCACCTATCAAATACCTTTAAAAAAGACACCGGCATTGATGTCTCAGCTGACCCGATGGCTGTGCAACGTCTAAAAGAAGCTGCTGAAAAAGCAAAAATTGAGCTCTCATCAGCTCAAAGCACAGAGATTAACCTACCGTTTTTAACAGCGGATCAAACAGGTCCTAAGCATTTGAACTTGACCATCACTAGATCACAATTTGAGCAAATGATCCTTGATCTAGTGAATCGGACTATTGCACCCTGCCGCACTTGCTTAAAAGACGCCAAAATCAGCGCCTCAGAAATTAACGAAGTCCTTTTAGTAGGTGGCTCTACCAGGATTCCTTTAGTCCAAAAAAGCGTCGAGGAATTTTTTGGCAAGACACCAAATCGCAGTGTTAATCCTGATGAGGTCGTGGCAGTTGGAGCAGCTATTCAGGCAGGGATTTTAGGTGGTGATGTTAAGGATGTACTGCTTCTCGATGTAACCCCTCTCTCTTTAGGGATTGAAACACAAGGCGGCGTTATGACTCGCCTTATCGAGCGCAACACGACTATCCCAACCAAAAAATCACAGGTCTTTTCGACAGCAAGCGACAACCAACCTTCTGTGGAAATTGTGGTTCTGCAAGGCGAAAGAGATATGGCAGCAGACAACCGCAAAATTGGTAATTTCAATCTTATGGATATCCCACCAGCACCACGTGGCGTGCCACAGATTGAGGTAACCTTTGATATTGACGCCAATGGTATTGTCTCTGTTTCAGCTAAAGATCTTGGCACCGGCAAATCACAAAAAATTACAATTACCTCTGAAACCAAGCTTTCTGAAAGCGAAATTGAAAAAATGGTTAAAGAAGGAGAAGCAAATCAATCTGCTGATAAATTAAAGCGAGAAAAGGTTGAAGCCAAAAACACCTTAGAAAGTCTAATTTATCAGGCTGAGAAGATGCTAAAAGACAATAGCAATATCCCAGCTGATCTTAAATCAGAAGTAGAGTCTGCTATCAATGTTGCTAAGTCTAAAACAGAAAGTGACCTTGAGATTCTAAAATCAGCCAAAACAGAGTTTGAGAGTAAACTTCACAAACTATCTGAGTTTGTTTACAAGCAATCAGCTCAAAATGCTGGTGGCGATGCTCAACAAAACAGCGATAGCAATCAAAAAAGCTCTGATGATAATGTTGTTGATGCTGAATACGAGGAAGGATCAGATCGGAAATAAAACCTCTTGTGGGTTAAGGCCTTTAATGGCCTGCCATACAAGCCTTTTTAACGGGGGAAAAGCAAGAATATCCGCTAAGCTTGGCAATAGTATCGCCTTTGCTTCATTCACCTGAGCAAGCTGATATAGACCCCCTTTTTGACCAATAAACTGATTAAAAAGGGGGTTAAGCTCTTCACCAAAAAAAAAGTACCTCTTTGCATCCTCTTGTAAAAGCCTTGCTAGCAAAGGCTCAAAACACCCTAAACCTTCTTGGCAAGACCCATCTGCTGCTAACAAAGGGGCTATGGCAAGGCTGGCAAGTGTTTTAAAATCACAAGCTACTGCCTGTAAAATTTTTTGCAATAATTGTCTTTGCGCATCGTCCAATCGCTTAGCATCAAGCGGCAGAGAAAAAATGCAAACATCAACAGCCTTATCTGCGCCACGGCGATAGAAAGGAGCACGAGCGTCTTGCTTTATGGCTTGGTCTAAAGACGAAAGACCCCTATCAGAGAGCCAAAGCAAATAGTTTTCTAACTGCGAAACTTCCATTACCGAGCTGTCCTAGCTGTCTTACACTGATGAATCAAAGGTTTTAGCGTCGCCTGGTCGCCACCAGAGTCTATAGCTAACAGATATAAAATAGATGCTTTCACTGGTTCCTTCATCTGCTGGAAGAGGCGCCCTAATAGCTGTAAGCTTTTTAAATTAAAGGGAGATACAAAAAGAGCTCGCTGCAAAAGCTGTACTGCCTCTGGGACCTTTTTATCAGCCACTTTGCACTTAGCCATGTAATAAAGTGTCTCTTCGGTAACATTGAGAGCTAGGCTTTTTTCAAAAAACTTATAAGCCGTCTGAGCGTTCTTTTCAACAAAAGCTATATGACCCAGAAGGTTAAGCCCCTCTTGATGCTCTTCATCCGCCTTAATAAGGCTGCTTAAAATAAGCTTGGCCTTATCGTATTGATCCATTTTGATATAGTATTTTGCTAGAAAAATAAAGGTGTCATGACGCTCTGGATGCAAATTCTTTTCATCAATCAAGATGCCTTCAACTTTTTTAAAGACATCAAAATCTTTGCAGAGTTTAAAAATAGCTTCTAGCGATTTTGAGTCTTTAGGGTAGTATCTACGCATCCTTTTAAAATAATAAAGAGATTTCTCAAAATCCTGATTTCTAGCTAGTGCTTTACCCATGCCATAAAGAGCAGCCTTATCTTTAGCGTTATCCTTCAAAGCATCTTTAAAGTGGCTTATTGCCTCCTGCACCTGATCTTTTCGCAAAAGAATTTTTGCCAGCTGCACCTGCCTCTTTGCTTGCTTGGGATTAAGTTCTAATTCCTTTTGCAAAGCAAAAACCGCTTTCTCTGTCTGTTTTCGAAACAGATAAATATTTGCAAGGGTTGCATAGTTTCGATAATAAGAAGGGAACCTTTCAATGTTTTTCTTAAGAATTGCCAGCGCTTCCTCAATTTTTCTTGCCTTAAATAAAGCTAAAGCATAGGAGTGACAAGCCCTCTTGTTTTGCGGTTCAAGTTCTAACGCTTTTTGGTAGCAAGAAATTGCTTTTGCCACGTCTTTTGCTAATAAAAACCGATCACCATCGCGTAAGAACTTAAAAAAAGGTTTGGGATTGAAAAAATTTGTCATCAACGCCCGAACTTTGCCGGCTAAAACTTCTGCTTGAAAAGGCTTGATCAAGTAATCATTACTACCCAAATTGCTTGCTTTAATAATGTCTTCTTTGCTTGCTTCACCAGTCACCACTAAAACAGGAATATCAGAACCCAGCGAGCGGTTGCGAATATAAGATAGCACGCCAAAACCATCAACCTTGCGCATATAAATGTCACATAAAACTAAGTTAATATCTGAGTTTTTAGTAAACTGTTTGATAGCATCTGCACCATCAAAGCATTCAATCACTTGGACAATGCCTAGGCTACTTAGCACCCTTTTCATGGCCTTGCGAATAGGGTCATGATCATCAACTACCATTGCCTTAATCAAGGTTGCATCAAAATCACCGTTTGTCATGCCCATCCCGTTTTAACTGTAGCGACTGGCTAACGCTGCTAAAATGCGACTTTTGCTGTCACCAGGACAAAGCGCATATGCTTTTGCCCACAGTGTATAAGCTCTCGTTTTTTGGCCTTTTTGATGATAGATAAAGCCCATCAATATATAGTTTTCATGGCTTTCACTATGGCGCTCTTGGAGCGTTTCGGCAACCACCAAGGCCTCATCGAGGCGGCCAAGATCAATTAAAATAGCGCAGTAGCTCAAACCAATAGCTAAGTGAAAAGGATACTCCAAAGACAAAAAAGTTAAGACCTGCAAAGCTTCAGTGTCTTTTCTCAGATCCCGCAAAGCACTCGCTTGATCGAGACACACTTGAATATAAGCCTCATCTTCAGTCACCTCAGGCTCTGTAAAAAGCAAGGCGCTAGCTTTCTGATAAAAACCAAGGTCATTTAAGATTGCAGCTACACAATAAAAAGCTTCTTTGTCTTGCGGCTTGGCCTGGTAAGCGCTATCAAAACTTGCCAACGCTTCTTTAAAATTAGACTCTAAGTAACAGATGAGGCCTTGCGCTTTTAGTAACTCTGCAGAATTTGGGTGCTCTTTAAGAGACGAGAGAAGCAGCTCTTTTGCTTCTTGATGGTTTTTTTGTCCATACTCCATCTTTACTTGGCGCGACTTAGCATGAAAAGCTTCAAAAAACAGCCTCACTTGCACCCCACTTTTTTAAATCGGTATTATGCGACAGTTACCGATTCAAATGTTCTTGTTACCAAGACCTTAATCTGCCCCGGAAAAGAGACGTTGCTTTCAATTTTCTTTGCAATTGACTTGGTGAGCTCAGGCACATCGCGTTCTTTGATGCGCGCATAGTCAACTTGAATATGCACCTCACGCCCGCCATTCATAATCGCCACATCTGCTATGCCAGCAAAGCTATGAATAGCCTCTAGGATACCATCAAGGCGAATTTGATAGCCCTCTTCAAGGTTAACTCTAGCTCCTGGCCTAGCGCCAGATAAAGTATCAGCTGCTCTTAAAACATAAGCTAAAGGCGTTTCAACAATAAGATCTGCATGATGAGACATGACTGTATCGCAGATATAACGCCTTTCTCCATACCGATCAGCATAGTCACCGCTAATGACAGCATGACTGCCCTCGATGCGGTAATCTATCGCTTTTCCTATATCGTGCAAAAGTCCCACTCGCTTTGCATCCTTGGGATCAACACCAACCTCTGAAGCAATCAGTCCAGCCAAAAAGGCAACCTCTACTGTATGATACCATTGATTTTGGCGATAGCTCGTTCGCCAGTTGAGCGCACCAACTAACTTTTGAACCTCTTTATGTATGCCTGTTAGGCCAAGCTCATTGACAGCCTTGGCACCAAGCACTAAAGCCTCGGCTTCTAGTTTTGCCAGCCTGCGCGGGTATAGGTCCAAGATAGCCTTTTCCCAATCTCCCTGATTACTGCGGAAAAGATCCTCTAATGCTAGTCTAGCTGCTTCTCGATAGATGCCATAACCACCAGCAACCTTTACAAAAGGTGCGGCCTTTTCATTATCCTCTAAACCAACAATATGAATGCTTGCCCCTGAGCGCTCAGTTAACAGCTCAATGAGTTTACTTTTCTCTGGGTGAATACGATCGAGAATTTTAGCATCAGAAATTTCGACAATGTTAGTACTTTTTGGCCAAAAGAACTCTGGAGAGTAACGGGCATGCACTCTTTCCATCAGCCTTTGCGCTGTCTTACGAGAAGATGACTCCATTTCATCCTGTAAAAAGCGCAACACTTTTTGGCTTTCCAAACGCCGCTCTTCGAGAATGTGGCTTTTAGTTTGCTCAATAACCGCCTTTTGGTCGGTCTTTGTTTGAGTCGCAAGACTAGAGACTAGTTTTGCATGCAAATGATCAAGCTCTGTCCGCTCTTCTTGGATCTTTTTGCCAAGCTCGCTTATTCGTTCTTCGAAATCTATATTCTTTTTTTCTGCTTTTTCAACACGTTGACTCTCTAGGACAATTTGATTTTCTCTAGCAGTTAACTCTTCTTCAGTGGTAGCTATATCTTCTTTCGACTCAAGCATCGAAGCGTCTAACTCTTCTTGCAGCAAGGCAATATGTTCGTCTTCTTGCTGGCGGCGATCCTTTAATATTTCAGCGCTCTGACGCCTCGCTTCTTTTAGCACCTCTTCTCTCTGCTTTAAATTTTCTCTTTTCTCAAGCAATGGCGCAGACTTAACTACAATCAAAAACAGAGCAAAACCAGCACCCAGGGAAACGATCAATAAAATCGCTAAGGACACAAGATCAGGCATTTATTTTCCTATTCTTCTAGGATAAAATTCGAAATCAAAACAACTAGATAGTTCTTCCATTTGATCTTATACTGTAAAAAAGCGAATATAGTAATATTAGATATTTTCAGCGCCGTTCTATTATACCAAGAGATTTGGGTTAGTCGGTGTCGTTTAGGGGGGGTTGTCCTCGGGTGAGAGCTAAAGCCACATTGCTAGTCTTAGCTTTGACGTTAAGCGCCCAAGCTAAGCCCTTGATTGTCCAATACAACGATTTTGAAATCGATTGGAGCAACCTTAAAGTTCGCTTTACGGGCGCAAATTCCCCCAATGATAATGCCGACAAACAGCCATACAACTCTCTCAAAGCTCTAGCGCAGGGCTTAGCCACGGTCATGCCTTCCATCAAGAGTTTTTATGAGGCTGAGTATGAGGAACTTCTTACAGATATCCTGAAATTGGAAAGCAAAAAGTTTATGCAGGCATTGACCGCAAGAGTAATGGATTGCATCACATGTGAGTACACTGACTTAGCTCTTAATAATCATTATATAATTGATTCATGCAAACAAATAGAAAATTCCATACTACTCACAAAATATAAAACAGATTCAACTTCGGCAA